>NZ_JBEXCW010000009.1:0-176096 GCF_040605435.1 Streptomyces sp. NPDC005574 | reverse complement strand
CGACGGCGAGATCCACACCCCGCCGCTCGCCTCCGGCTGCCTCGCCGGTATCACCCGGGCGCTGGCCGCCGAGTGGACCGGCGCCAAGGAGACCGCGGCTGCGGCTGCGAAAGGGTGGCCCGTCCCGTCAGGGACCGGCCACCCTTCGGCTACGGCGCGCGGAGCGCCCCGGCGTCAGACCTTCAGCGTCCTGATCGAGGTCGGCGCATGGCCGGGCTCGGTGGCCATCTCCTCGAACTCCACGACGTTGCCGATGTCGTTGGTGGTCGACATGGAGATGTTGGTGACGCGTTCCAGGATCGCCTCGACGACGACCGGCACCCGGTGCTCGGCGGCGAGCTTCCTGGCCTGTTCCAGGGCCGCGCCGAGTTCGTTCGGGTCGGTCACCCGGATCGCCTTGCAGCCGAGCCCCTCGGCGACCTTGACGTGGTCGACGCCGTAGACGCCCAGTTCGGGCGAGTTGAGGTTCTCGAACTCCAGGTTGACCTGGAAGTCGATGTCGAACGCCCGCTGCGCCTGCCGGATCAGGCCCAGGTAGGCGTTGTTGACGAGGACGTGGACGTACGGGATCTTGTGCTGCGCCCCGACCGCCAGCTCCTCGATCATGAACTGGAAGTCGTAGTCACCGGAGAGGGCGACCACGGTCGCCTCCGGGTCGGCCTTCGCCACGCCCAGCGCGGCCGGGATCGTCCAGCCGAGGGGGCCCGCCTGGCCGCAGTTGATCCAGTGCCGGGGCCGGAACACGTGCAGCATCTGGGCGCCGGCGATCTGCGAGAGGCCGATGGTGGAGACGTACCGGGTCTCCGGGCCGAAGACCTTGTTCATCTCCTCGTACACGCGCTGCGGCTTCATCGGGGTGTCGTCGAAGTGGGTACGGCGCTGGAGCGTGGCCTTGCGCTCCTGCGCGGCGGCCGCCCATGCGGAGCGGTCGGGCAGCCGGCCGGCCGCCTCGGTCTCACGGGCCACCTCGACGAAGAGCTTCAGGGCGGCTCCGGCGTCGGAGGCGATGCCGTAGTCGGGGGCGAAGATCCGGCCGATCTGGGTGGGTTCGACGTCGACGTGCACGAAGGTGCGGCCGGCGGTGTAGACGTCCAGCCTGCCGGTGTGGCGGTTGGCCCAGCGGTTGCCGATGCCGAGGACGAAGTCGGACTCCAGGAAGGTCGCGTTGCCGTAGCGGTGGGAGGTCTGGAGGCCGACCATGCCGGCGTTGAGCTCGTGGTCGTCGGGCAGGGCCCCCCAGCCCATCAGGGTCGGGACGACCGGGATGCCGGTCAACTCCGCGAACTCCACCAGCAGTTCGCAGGCGTCGGCGTTGACGACCCCGCCGCCGGCCACGATCAGCGGACGCTGCGAGGCGTTCAGCATGCCGAGCGCCTTCTCGATCTGCGCCCGCGTCGCGGCCGGCTTGAAGACCGGCAGCGGCTCGTAGGTCTCCGGGTCGAACTCGATCTCGGTGAGCTGGACGTCCAGGGGCAGGTCGACGAGGACCGGCCCGGGGCGGCCGGAGCGCATCAGGTGGAAGGCCTTCTGGAAGACCCCGGGGACCTGGGCCGCCTCCAGGACGGTGACCGCCATCTTGGTCACGGGCGCGGCGATCGAGGCGATGTCGACGGCCTGGAAGTCCTCCTTGTGGATCACGGCGGTCGGGGCCTGGCCGGTGATGCACAGGATCGGGACGGAGTCGCCGAGCGCCGAGTAGAGCCCGGTGATCATGTCGGTGCCGGCCGGTCCGGAGGTGCCGACGCACACGCCGATGTTGCCGGGCCGGGTGCGGGTGTAGCCCTCCGCCATGTGCGAGGCGCCCTCCACATGGCGGGCGAGGGTGTGCTGGATGCCGCCGGAGTCCCTGAGCGCCGCGTAGAAGGGGTTGATCGCCGCGCCGGGGACACCGAACGCACCGGTGACGCCTTCGCGCTTGAGGATCTCAACTGCCGCGCGGGCAGCGGTCATACGAGCCATCGAGTACTCCTGCCTCGGCTGTCGGATTCGCACTCCCGTCGCGCCCCGCGGTGAGCTCTTCCGGTTCCCGTGATTCTGGTGTTTCCACATCCACGTTTCCGTATTGTGGAATTTACTTTCTGCTATCTGGAAGCAATGTAAGTGGATGGCCGCACACCGTCAAGGGGGCACCGGAGCCGGGAAAGCGCGGACAGCGGGGGGCCGCGTGGAGGACGATGGGGCCATGTCCGAGAGCGTGCCGGTGCGCTGCCCGGCCTGCCGGCGCGAGCAGCTCTACGCGCCACCGTCGTATCCCTGCGCGTGCGGTACGCCCGTCGCCCCGCCGCTGGACCGGCACGCCCCGCCGACGCCGGTCACCCACCGGACCTGGGACGAGGAGTGGGTCGTCGTCCGCTGCACGGCCTGCGGCCGCCGCGACCAGTGGCCCCGGCCGGAACTCGGCTGCTCCTGCGGGACGGTCCTGCGCATACCGGTGGCCCGGCCCCACCCGGACACGGGCCCGGCCCCCGGCCCAGCGAGGACCGACACCCCGCCGAAGACCGGCACACCTTCGAGGACGGACAGCCCACCGAGGACCGGCACCCCACCGCCGGCCGACACGCCACCGCCGGCCGACACCCCGCCGGAAACCGACAACCGGCCGAGGACCGGTCACGGGCCACGTGCCGGCAGTCACCCCGGTATCGGCACCCCGCCACCGCCACCGCCCCCGCGCCGGCGCCCGGCCTTCCGGTCCGTCACGATCCGCACCGCGCGCGACGCGGTCACGGCCGCAGCCCTCTATCTGCGGTGGCTCGGCCACCGGGACGTCCACCGAGCAGGCCGGTACGCCCCCTCCGGCGTCGCACTGGCCGCCCGCGGCCTGCTGGCCCGGGTGGAACCGACGGTGCGCCCGGTCCCGCTCAGGGACGTGGAGTGCCTGTGGCTGGCCGCCATGACGGAGTCCGTCGACTGCGTCTGCTTCTGCCTCGCCGGGTACACCGCCGACGCCCGCGCCCGCGCCGACGCCCTCGGGATCCCCCTGTTCGTGCTCGACCTGACGGGTGCGCCTCGCGCCGTCAACACCGCCGCCGGCGCGCTCGACGCCACGGGCCCGGGACAGCCCGGCGCCACCGGTCCGAGGCAGCCCGGCGGCGCGTGAACGGAACCGGCGCGCATGAACGGAACCGGCGGGCATGAGCCGCGGTTGGCGAGACCGCCGACGCGCCGCACCGTCGGGCCGGCGGGACCTACAGGCCGTACCCCTGCCGCAGTTCGATCTTGCGCACCTTGCCCGAGACCGTCATCGGGAAGGCGTCGAGGACGCGCAGTCCGGCCGGGACCTTGTAGTGGGCCAGCCGTCCCGCGCAGAACGCGCGCACGTCCTCCAGGGTCGGCGGATCGGCCGGATCGCGCGGGATGACACAGGCGACGACCGCCTCGCCGTAGCGCTCGTCCGGCACTCCGACGACCTGTACGTCCGCGATCTTGGGATGGGCGTAGAGGAACTCCTCGATCTCGCGCGGGTAGATGTTCTCCCCACCCCGGATGATCATGTCCTTGATGCGGCCGACGATCTCGACGTAGCCGTCCTCCCGCATCACCGCCAGGTCGCCGGTGTGCATCCAGCGCCCCGCGTCGACGGCTTCGGCGGTCTTCTCCGGCTCGTTCCAGTAGCCGAGCATGACGCTGTAGCCCCGGGTGCACAACTCCCCTGCCACGCCTCGCGGTCGGGTCACCCCGGTGGCCGGGTCGACCACCTTCGTCTCGATGTGCGGCAGGGCGCGCCCGACGGTGCCGGTGCGGTGTTCGAGGTCGTCGTCCCGGCGCGTCTGGAGGGACACCGGGGACGTCTCGGTCATGCCGTAGCAGATCGACACCTCCGCCATGTGCATCTCGGCGACCACCCGTTTCATCACCTCCACCGGGCAGGGCGAACCGGCCATGATGCCGGTGCGCAGGGAGGTCAGGTCGTAGCCGGCGAAATCCGCCAGGTTCAACTCCGCGATGAACATGGTGGGGACGCCGTACAGGGAGGTGCAGCGCTCCTCCTGGACCGCGCGCAGTGTCGCCGCCGGGTCGAAGGACGGCGCCGGGATGACGAGACAGGCACCGTGCGAGGTCGCCGCGAGATTTCCCATCACCATGCCGAAGCAGTGGTAGAAGGGCACCGGTACGCAGACCCGGTCCCGCTCGCTGTAGGCGATCAACTCTCCAACGAAGTAACCGTTGTTGAGGATGTTGTGGTGGGAGAGGGTCGCCCCCTTGGGGAAGCCCGTGGTGCCCGAGGTGTACTGGATGTTGATCGGGTCGTCGCAGGACAGTTCGCCCGCGCGCACGCGCAGCCGCTCCTCCAGGTCGGGGGTCCCGCGCTCGGTGAACGCCTCCCAGCCGGGGTCCCCGATGTACACCGTCTCCCGCAACTGCGGGCACTGCGGGCGCACTTGCTCGACCATCGCCCGGTAGTCACTGCTCTTGTGCCGCAGGGACGCGAAGAGGAGACGGACCCCGGCCTGCCGCAGGACGTACTCGACCTCGTGGGTGCGGTAGGCCGGGTTGATGTTGACCATGACGGCGCCGATGCGGGCGGTGGCGTACTGGACGAGCACCCACTCGGGGCAGTTGACCGCCCAGACGCCCACCCGGTCGCCGGCCTCGATCCCGGCGGCCAGCAGGGCGCGGGCCAGCCGGTCGACGTCCGAGGCGAAGCGCGCGTACGTCCAGCGCCGGCCGGACGGCAGGTCGACCAGGGCCTCGCGGTCGGGCCAGGCCGCGACCGTCCGGTCCAGGTTGGCCCCGATGGTGTCGCCGAGCAGCGCCGTGCCGCTCGTGCCGTGCGCGTAGGACGGCCGGGCGAACGGCCCGTCACCGTGCGGGAGTTCGGTCACCGGAAGTCCTCCTCGCGGTACTCGCCGGTCGAGCCGGCGGCCGTGGCCTCACGCAGCTCGATCCGGCGGATCTTGCCGGACACGGTCTTGGGCAGGGGGGCGAACTCCAGCCGGCGGACCCGCTTGTAGGGGGCCAGCACCTGCCGGGAGTGCTCGAACAGCGTTTTCGCCGTGTCGGGGCCGGGCTCCCAGCCCTCCGCGAGGACGACGTACGCCTTGGGTACGGCCAGGCGCAGTTCGTCGGGGGCGGGTACGACGGCCGCCTCGGCGACCGCCTCGTGCTCCAGGAGCGCGCTCTCCAGCTCGAAGGGGGAGATCTTGTAGTCGGACGCCTTGAAGACGTCGTCGGCGCGGCCGACGTAGGTGATGTAGCCGTCGGCGTCCCGGGAGCCGATGTCTCCGGTGCGGTAGTAGCCGCCGGCCATCGCCTCGGCCGTACGGTCGGCGTCACCGTGGTAGCCGGTCATCAGGCCCACCGGTTTCGCGGACAGGTCGAGGGCGATCTCGCCCTCGGTGGCGCCGGGGGCACCGGAGACCGGGTCGAGGAGTTCGACGCGGTATCCCGGGCTGGGCCGGCCCATGGAGCCCGTCTTGAGAAGCTGCCCGGGGCTGTTGGAGACCTGGACGGCGGTCTCGGTCTGGCCGAAGCCGTCCCGGATGGTCACCCCCCAGGCGCGCCGGACCTGCTCGATGACCTCGGGGTTGAGCGGTTCACCGGCCGCCACGGCCTCGCGGGGCGGGGTCCGCAGCTGGGTCAGGTCGGCCTGGATGAGCATGCGCCACACGGTCGGCGGGGCGCAGAAGGTGGTCACGCCGGCGCGGTCCATCTCCGCCAGCAGACGGGGGGCGTCGAAGCGCGTGTAGTTGTGCAGGAAGACGGTCGCCTCCGCGTTCCACGGCGCGAACAGGTTGGACCAGGCGTGCTTGGCCCAGCCCGGCGAGGAGATGTTCAGGTGCACGTCGCCGGGTCGCAGGCCGATCCAGTACATGGTCGCCAGGTGCCCGATCGGATAGGACACGTGGGTGTGCTCGACGAGCTTGGGGCGGGCGGTGGTGCCGGAGGTGAAGTACAGCATCAGCGGGTCGTCGGCGAGCGTGGGGCCGTCGGGTGTGAAGCCGGCCGGGGCCGCGTACGCGTCCTCGTACGCCTGCCAGCCCGCGGGGGCCCCGCCGACGGCGGTCCGGGTGTAGCGGCCGGGCACCTCGTCGAACTTGCCGGTGTCCTCGGCACGCACGAGGACGTGCCGGACGTGCCCGCGCTCGACCCGGTCGCGCAGGTCGGCGGGTCCCAGGAGCGGGGTGGCGGGGATGACGACGGCGCGCAGCTTCATCGCGGCCAGGGCGGTCTCCCACAGCTCGGCCTGGTTGCCGAGCATGACGAGGATGCGGTCCTCGGGGCGCACTCCCCACTCGCGCATCCGGTTCGCGACCCGGTCGGAGCGCTCGGACAGCTCGGCGAAGGACCGCACGGTCTCGGTGCCGTCCTCCTCGACGATGTGCAGCGCGGTCCGCTCGTTCCCCTCGGCGATGACGTCGAACCAGTCCAGCGCCCAGTTGAAGTGCCGGGGCCGGGGCCAGGAGAAGCCCTCGTAGGCCGTGGTCCAGTCCTCGCGGTGGGCCAGCAGGAAATCCCGCGCGCTGCGGAAGGACTCCGTCGTCATCTGTACTCCTCTTCGGTCGTCCACCTCGGGGGCTCGCCGCACGCCCGCTCGGTGCCGGACCATTGCCGGGCGGCTCTCTGCCATCGTGTAATCCGTGATGCAGGTCTCACTACCCCCGTACGGGGGTGTGCGCCGCACAGAAGGGGTGAGGCAGTGGCAGTAGACCCGATCGGGGCAACCGGAGCCGTGGAGATCCGCGGCGCGCTGATCCGGCTGCGGCACATGACCGGGCTCCCGGTCGCCTTCGGCGGTCTGGTGGACGGCGGGCGGCCGCAGATGCGCATCAGCGAGCTGTGCGGCACCGCCACCCCCGCGCTGAGCGCGCTCGCGGTGACCGCCGGCAACGGCCTGGGCGGCAAGGCCGTGGCCCTGGCCCGCCCCTGCGCCGTGACGGACTACTCCTCCTCACGGCAGATCAGCCACGAGTACGACACCGCCGTCGCCACCGAGGGTCTGCGCTCGGTGCTGGCGGTGCCGGTCGTCGTACGTCGGCGGGTGCGCGGCGTGCTGTATGGCGCGCTGCGGACGGCCCAGCCGCTGGGCGACCGCACGCTGAGTGCCGCGATGCAGGCGGCGCGGGACGTGGAGCAGGCGCTGGTCCTGCGGGACGAGGCGCGGACCGTACGCGACGAGGCGCGGGCGGTGCTGGCCGCCGCGCGGGCCGAGCCGGCCGGTGAACCCGGGGCGGGGGCCGCGCTGGAGCGGGTGCGGGAGGCCCACGCGGCGCTGCGGGCGCTGGCGCCCCGGCTGACCGATCCCGCGCTGCGGGCCGAGCTGCTCGGCGCCTGCGACCTGCTGGCGGGCGGGCCGACGGCGGCGCCGGGGGCGGGTCTGGCTCCCCGGGAGCTGGACGTGCTGGCGTGTGTGGCCGCGGGGGCCACCAACGCGGCGGCCGCGGACCGGCTGGGGGTGCGGGCCGAGACGGTGAAGGGATATCTGCGTTCGGCGATGCGCAAACTCGGGGCCCGTACCCGCGGGGAGGCGGTCGTCGCCGCACGTCGGGCGGGGGTGCTGCCGTAGGCGGGTGGGCTTTCCGGCGCTCTCGGGGATTTGGCATGAACACAACAGTTGAGCGGTATGCGGTATGCGGTATTCATTGCGACACTCACTGAATTTGTCCATGCCTGACCTGGTTGTTATATCCCTCACCACTCCGTCCGTCCGAATTTCAAAGAGTTGTTGCCTAGAATTTGGCCGTAACACGACATGGGAGGGGAGCGGTGACCGTGCGACGGGACTTCCAGGAGTCTGCCAAGTGCCGCTCCGACCTGGTCATCGGCCGGGAGGAGCTGCTCACGGCAGCTCGTGACCAGCTCAGGCGGGGTGGCAGCGTGCTGCTGCACGGCCCCGCCGGAATAGGAAAGTCGACCGTCCTGCGGTCATTGGCCGCGGAATACGGCGAGTCGGCGCGCACCGTGCTGCGCTGCTCGGCGACCGAGTCCGAATCCCACCTCCCCTTCCTGGCCCTGGCCGACCTCCTCGGCCTGCGCCTCGGCGAGGTCTCCGACCAGCTCCCCGCCGCCCAGCGCACGGCCCTGGAGTCGGCGCTCACCGGCCGCGGCGAGTCCACCCTCCAGCGCGACGGACTCGCGCTGCGCCTGGCCGTACTGTCCGCGCTGCGCGCGCTCGCCACCAAGGGGCCCGTCCTGGTCGTCGCCGACGACCTCCAGTGGCTGGATCCGGCCAGTGCGGAACTGCTCGGCTTCGCCGCCCGCCGCCTCGGCGACACCCCCGTCCAGATGCTCTTCGCGGTGCGGACCGAGGGCCAGGAGTACGACCGCCATCTACGCGCGTCCCCACCCGACACCATCGCCGTCCGGCTCGGCGCGCTCACCCGCGCCCAGGTCTCCGCTCTGCTCGACGACCGCGGCTACACGGGTCTGCCCCGCTCCACCGTCCGCGACATCCACCGCACCAGCGGCGGCAACCCGCTGTTCGCCCTCGAACTGGGCCGCGCGCTGGCCGAGAACCCGACACCGCCCCGGCCGGGCGAGCCGCTGCCGGTGCCCACCTCGCTGCGCGCCCTCGTGCTGAACCGGCTGGAGATGCTCTCCTACGAGGCCCGCCGCACCCTGCTCGTGGCCAGCGCCGGCGCCCGCCCCACCGTCGCCCTGCTGCACGCGGCCGGCCGGGAGAACGCCGAGGCCGAGACGGCCCAGGCGGCCGAGCTCGGGCTGCTCGCGACGGAGCCCGAGGGTCCCGCCGTACGGTTCGCGCACCCGCTGATCTCCGCCGCGCTCTACGCCGAGGCCCCCGCCCAGGACCGGCGGGCCGCGCACGCCGCGCTGTCCACCGCCGCCTCCGACCCCATCGAACGCGCCCGGCACCTGGCCCTGGCGACCACCGGCACCGACCCCGACGTGGCCGCCCGCCTCGCCGAGGCCGCCACCCTGGCCCGGGACCGCGGGGCGCCCTCGGTGGCCGCCTCGATGGGGTTGCTCGCCGCCCGGCACACCCCCGCCGACAGCACCCCGGCCCCGGACGAGCGTCGGCTGCAGGCCGCCGAGGACGCCATCACCTCCGGTGAGGTCGACCTCGCCCGCGACATCGCCCACGACGTGCTGGGCCGCGCCACCGTCCCCGCCGACCGGGTCCGGGCCTGGATGGTGGTGATCGAGGCGGCCGGACAGGCCCTCGGCGACGTGGACGCCGTCTATCCGCAGGCCCTCGCCGACGCCGGCGACGACCCCGGGCTGCTCGCCCTGGTCCACTACCAGCTCGCCTGGCGCGGACTCGTGGTCGAGGGCGACTTCGCCGAAGGGCGGGAGCAGGCCGCGCACGCGGCGGAGCTGGCCGCCCGGGCCGGCGACCGGCGCACCGAACTGCTCGCGCTCGCCTTCCAGGCCCAGACCGAGACCCTGATGGGCCACCCGGACGCGCCCGCCACCATCAAACGGGCCCTGAAGGAACCCCAGGACCCGCAGGTGGCGTGCCACCACAACGGCGCGGGCTCGACCCGCTTCCGCTGGCTGATCATGAGCGACCAGCTGACCGAGGCCCGCAACACCGTCACCGCGCTGCTGCGCGAGGTGCGCCGGCGCGGCATGGTCGAGAGCGAGGTGCACTTCCTGCGCCTGCTCGCCGAGACCGAACTGCGCTCGGGCCACTGCGGCCGGGCCCTCGACCTGGCCCGCGAGAGTCTGCGGCTGGCCCGCGACTCCGGCATCGGCCGGGTGGCCTCCGCCCTGCTCACCTCCCTCGCGGAGGCCTCCGGCGGGGACGTCGACCGGGCCCTGGCGCTGGCCCGGGAAGCGGTGGAGCACGCCGAGGAGGACGGCGACCAGATGTACATATCCCGCACCCTGGCCGCCCTGGGCCACGCCCAGCTGGTCGCAGGGGACCCCGAGGGAACGGTCCGGTCGCTGCGCCGCGTACGGGAGTTGGAGCACGCCCTCGGCATCACCGACCCCGCGCGCGGCCGCTGGCACGGCGACCTCGCCGAGGCCCTGGTGCGCGTCGGCGAGATCGCCGAGGCCCAGGACGTCGTCAACGTGACGCGGGAACACGCGCTGCGGCTGCAACGCGAGAGCGTCCTGGCCGTACTGGACCGGGCCGAGGCCCTGGTGCGGGCCGCGCGCGGTGACGAGGACGCCGCCGTCGCGCAACTGACGTCCGTTCAGGACCGGCTGGCCAAGCTGGGCTACGGCCTGGAGGAGGCACGGGCCGCGTTCGCGCTCGCCTCGCTGCGCACCACCACCGTGCCGGCCTCCTACGACGAGGCGGCCCGGCTCTTCCGGCGCTGCCGCGCGCTTCCCTGGCTGCGCCAGGTGGAGGCGGCCGCGGCTGCCGCCCCGGCGAAGCCCGCGCCGGCACCCGCCCCCGCGCTCGACGCGCTGGACGGGCTCGCCGCGATGGAGCGTCAGGTGGCGGCCCTGGTCATGGAGGGCGCCACCAACCGGGAGATAGCGGGACGGCTGTTCATCAGCGTCAAGACGGTCGAGGCGACCCTCACCCGGGTCTACCGCAAGCTCGGCATCCGCTCGCGGGTGGACATCGTCCGGCTGGCGGCGGGACGCCACCCGAAGTGACGCCGGCCCCGGTTCACTGAGCGCGACCGAGGGTTAACCCTGCCCAACTCCCTTAGGGGGTTCCCTCATTGGGACGAGGGTGCACCCGGTCCTAGCGTAAGGGCATGCCGCTCGCCCGGGCATACGGGGGTCGTTCCCGCGACTCCCGGTCCCACCCGCGCGTCCCCCCACCGGCTACCCCCACTGAGGAGACTCATGTTCGGGCCCACTCGCGCAAGAAGGACCGCGGCCGTCGTCGCCGCGACCGCTGCCGCCGCCGCGACCGCACTGCTCGGCGCCCCCACCGCCGTGGCGGCCCCCCAGCCCATCGTGGGCGGTTCGACGACCACCACGACGACGTACCCGTTCATGATGCAGATCACCGACGCCTCGCAGAACCAGTTCTGCGGCGGCACCCTGGTGTCGGCGACCAAGGTGGTCACGGCCGCCCACTGCATGGTCGGCGAGACCACCGGCAGCGTCCGCGTCGTGGGCGGGCGCACCTACCTGAACGGCACGAACGGCACCGTCTCCCGGGTCAGCAGGATCTGGGTCAACCCCGGCTACACGGACGCCACCAACGGCGACGACGTGGCCGTGCTGACCCTGTCGACGTCGATGCCGTACACCACGGCGTCCTACGTCTCCTCCTCCCAGACCGGCGTGTACGCGGCGGGCACCACCGCCCGCATCATCGGCTGGGGCACCACCTCGGAGAGCGGCAACTCCTCCAACCAGCTGCGGACCGCGACCGTGCCGATCGTGTCCGACTCCAGCTGCGGCAGTTCCTACGGCTCCGACTTCGTCGCGAGCGACATGGTGTGCGCCGGATACTCATCCGGTGGCGTAGACACCTGCCAGGGCGACAGCGGCGGTCCCCTGCTCATCGGGGGCGTCCTGGCAGGGATCACTTCTTGGGGCGAGGGTTGCGCGGAGGCCGGCTACCCGGGTGTCTACACCCGGCTGACCACCTTCTCCAGCCTGGTGACCACGCAGGTCAACTCCTAGCCCCAGAAGATTTCCTGAGTACTCCTCAGGTATGAACCAGGGGGCGTTGCGAGCCACCACGAGCGGCCCGCAACGCCCCCTGTCCACGTCCCCGCTCCGCGCCTCGCCGGTCCGTCCGCCGTCAGCGTCGTACGACCGTCCCGAAGCGGATGTCGTACGACTCCCCGGGGTGCATCACCCTCAGCATCCGCTCCCCCTCCGCCGCGACCTCCTCGCGCCGGGCCCGGCCGAGCGTGCCGAACGGCTCGACGACGAGGGCGGTCTCCTCCAGCCGCCACACGCCGGCGAGGAAGCCGTCGACCAGCAGGGTGCTGTACGCCTGGTTGCCCTGCCAGGAACGGCCCCGGTGGGCGGGCGGCACGACCCTGGTGCGGTCGGCGTGCGAGAGCAGCAGGTTGTCGAACTCGGGCAGGAAGCGGGGCGGGGCCGGGGTGGCGGGGTCGGGGCGGGGCGCGTCCGGCAGGTCGAAGAGCTCCACGCCCCGCTCGTCGCGGAAGGTGAGCAGCCGGGGGCGGAGGCGTTCGAAGGCGTCCCGCAGCCGGGTCAGGCCGGCCCAGGTCTGCATGTCCTTGACGGACGCCGGACCGAAGGCGGCGAGGTAGCGCAGCACGGTGGGCCCGGGCTCCGGGACGGCCCGCGCGGGGCGGCCGAGCCAGTGTTCGGCGGTGGTGAGGGCGACCTGCCCGCTGCGGCCCCACAGCCCGCGCGGGGTGACCTGCACGAGGGGCAGCCGGCAGCGGGCGGCGACGGCCAGGGCCTGCGGGTCGGCGTCCGGCCACTCGGTGAGCAGCGCCTCGCGCAACTCCTTCATGGTGCGCGGCCCGTCCTCGACGAGATGCCGGGCGCGTACGGCGAGCCGGTCGAGGTCGACTCCCTCGAGACCCTTGCGGAAGCCGCCGAGCTCCCGGTCCCGCGCGGCCTGCACGAGCGGGCGCAGGGTGAGGCAGTCGTCGGCGGTGTGGGTGTGGATGGTCGAGCGCATGGTGACGATCCGGACGACGTCCCGGCGCTCCATCAAACCCGACAGCTCCTGCGGGGTGAAGCCGTCCAGCCGGGCGGCGAGCGCGTAGTAGGGCGGCTTGACGTTCTGCGCCTGGAGGCCGAGGAGGTGCTCCACGGCGTCCCGGGCGGACAGCGACGAGCGGCGCAGCAGCAGCTGGCGGTCCAGGGTCGCGCGGTTCAGCGCGCGGGCGTCGAGCAGCGGAGCGGTCACGGGCGTCTTCGTCATGTCCCGCACGCTAGTGTCGCTTGCGGACACCCTCTGTCCGCGACTCCGGCCGAATCCGGAACCGGCCGACCGCTCCGATCCCGTTCATCCCGTATATCCTGCCCGTGATCACGCCCAGGGTGGCCAGACCGTCCCGCCGCACAGCCCGGAGCGGGCCGCGGTGCCTGACCAGCGGGTGAGCGGGGCCCGGCGCGTACGGCCGCCCGGCGCGGCGGGGCCCCTCCGGTGCGGTGCGTGCCGCACCACCCGCGTCCCCGCGGCGACCGACCGAAGCGCCCGGACCGAGAGGCAGCCGCGATGCCCGAGCGACGCGCCCGACCGACCGCGAAGAACCCCGTGAAGTCCGCCTGGCGCCGCGCCCTCGCCCCGCCGCCCGCGCCGCCCCACGAGCGGCCGCCGGCCGGCACCGGGGTGCCCGCGCCGGAGCCGGAACCGCCCAGCATCGTGCAGGCGGCCCTCTACCGGGACGGCGTACGCGTCTCCTCCCCCGCCGGCCTCGCCGACACCTTCCGCGAGCTGCGCGAGCAGCCCTCCGGCATGGCCTGGATCGGTCTGGCCCGCCCCACCGAGAGCGAACTGCTCACGCTGGCAGCGGAGTTCGACCTGCACCCGCTCGCGGTCGAGGACGCGATGGAGGCACACCAGCGGCCGAAACTGGAGCGCTACGGCGAGACCCTCTTCGTCGTCCTGCGCGCGGCCCGCTACCTGGACGCCCCGGAGGAGGTCGACTTCGGCGAACTGCACGTGTTCGTCGGACCGGACTTCGTCATCACGGTCCGGCACGGCGCGGCCCCCGACCTCTCGACCGTCCGCCGCCGCATGGAGGAGACGCCGGAACTGCTGAACCTGGGCCCGGAAGCGGTGCTGTACGCGATCCTCGACGCGGTGGTCGACGGCTACGCGCCGGTCGTGGCCGGCGTCCAGAACGACATCGACGAGATCGAGACCGAGGTGTTCCGCGGCGACCCCGAGGTCTCCCGCCGCATCTACGAACTCTCCCGCGAGATGGTCGAGTTCCAGCGCGCCACCCGTCCCCTCGTCGGCATGCTGCACGGTCTCATGGCCGGCTTCGCGAAGTACCGCACCGACGAGGAACTCCAGCGCTACCTCCGCGACGTCGCCGACCACGTGACCCACACCAGCGAACGCGTCGACGGCTTCCGCCAGGCCCTGCAGGACATCCTCACGGTGAACGCGACCCTCGTCACCCAGCAACAGAACGCGGAGATGCGGGCGTTGGCGGAGGCGGGGTTCGAACAGAACGAGGAGATCAAGAAGATCTCGGCTTGGGCGGCGATTCTCTTTGCTCCGACGCTGGTTGGAACTATTTACGGCATGAACTTCGAGGACATGCCTGAGTTGGGCTGGAGCTTCGGATACCCCTTTGCGATCGGCCTGATGGGGGTCGTTTGCGTCAGTTTGTACGTGATTTTCAAGCGGCGGGACTGGCTCTGAGCCCCTGTCGCCGAGCTCAGTTCTTGTGCGGCCTTTGCTCTCGCACCGGTCACGGATCGGGCCAGAATCGGCTCTGGGGAGTCCCTGGGGAGAAGAGATGCGGGTGATCTCGTCTACCTGCCTCCGTTGAGCCCCTGACCAGCACTTTTGTCCTCCTGAAGGCGCTGGGGAGAATCAGCCGACGACACGGGCCCTGTACCAGCACCTTCGTCGCCGCCCCGTTCCGCGCCACGCGTCTCGCCGGTGTCCGTTGCTGCATCCGCGATGGACAACAGACAGTGACATTGGCTCCATGGACGGAGCCACAAGCCTCTGGCCCTCTGCGGCCGCCATAGTGGAGGCATGGCCTCCCACCCGCAGCACACCGGACCCCGGCCGAGGAACCTCTCGGGCGCAGACGCCGAGGACCTCGCGCTGTACCGGGAGAAGTTCCGGCGCCGTCTACCGGAGTCGCTGGACGAGCTACACGGACCGGCCCACGGCGTCGTGGAGCTGCCGCTGCACCTGGCATGGTCCGGGATGACCTCGTACGACCTGGACAAACCTCGCCAGAGCATGGGCCTGTACCGCACCGTCCTGCACGAGGGCCTGCACGACGACCTGCCCCGCTACCTCAACCGGGATCTACTCCTCGAGCTGTGGCCCGTACTGCGCACCCTCGCCGGCCGCACCGTGCGCACCGTGTGGGAGGACGCCTTCCCCGAGCTCGCCTCCCGCACCCGGTGAGCGGGAGCGGGTCAAGATGTCGACGAGGAGATCGGAGCGCCGGGCCCCCGATGGTGGACGGCACTCAAGGCGCGCCCACCATCGGGATGGGAAGGTCACAGGGCGATGATCCGCCACTGCTGGCTCGCCAGTGACGCGTACGGCTGTTGCTCGATGACGGCTCCGTCGACGGTGCTGCCTTCGTCGACGGCCAGGCAGAGCCCGCTGTAGCGGTTGACGAGGAAGTAGCAACCGTCCTCGGTGGGCGTGACCGCCCAGTGCTGCTGGGGGGCGTCGCCGTCGGACCAGATGCCGACGCCGCCACCGTCGGCGCGGGAGAGACCCGAGATCTCCATCAGCTTGCCGCTGCCTACACCCTTGAGCTCGTAGTAGCCGTCGCCCGTACCGGCGAAGGTCCACTTCTGGTTGGTCTTGTCGCGCCATGGCCACTGAAGGACGGGAGTGTTGTTCGCGGTGGCCGCGCCCTTCACGTCGGCGACCTTGCCGCTGTGCCGGGCGACGAGCCGGTAGACGGTGCCGTCGCCGGGCAACGTGCCGGACACCCGTGCAGGCTTGGCCGTCCGGCCGCCGATCCGCACGCCGCCCACGTTGACGTAGCCACCGGTGGCCGCGTTCACCTTGATCCGCACGAAGCCGGTGTTCCGGGCGGGCCATTCGGCCACCTTGGTGGCGCGGTCGCCGGCCCAGGTGCCGGTGGCGACCTGGGTGAACTCCTTGCCGTCGGTGCTGGTGGAGATGGTGTACGAGGTGATGTCGCCGTCGGTGGTGTTCGAGCGGTCCCACTGCTTGGGCAGGTACTCCAGGGTGGAGACGTTGCTCCACACCCCGCCGAGGTCGATCGTGATCGCGTGCGGCAGGGCCGGTGAAAGTCCCCAAGTCGACCAGCAGGTCTCGTAGTTCCTGTCGCTCAGCCCGTCGATGGCGTGGAGCGGCCCCTCGCCGTCCCGGAACCCCGTCGCGTAGGCACTGACCGGCGTCACCGGGTGCTCTGCGCGCGGCATCTGCCTCGGCAGCGGGGGCCTGGAGGTGTCGGGGCTCCAGGCGGCCCCGACCTCGGCGAGCCGGTTGACGATGTTGGTGTCCAGCTTGCCTTCCCGGTTGGGCGGGCAGTTGAGGATGAATGAGGTGTACTTCGGTTCCAGGTCCGCCAGGTGGGACAGGATCGCGGCCTTGCTCATCGGGTCGTCGGTCGCCGTCGACGGATGCCAGAACCAGCCTCTGCTGATCGTCTGGCCCTGGGTGGAGGCATAGGTGTTCCCGGCGGGCGCGGTGATGCCGCCCGGCTCCTCGAAGTAGATCGCGTCGCCGAGGAAAGGCTCGGCGATCCCCCCGTGGTCGATCATGACGATGTCCGGCTGAAGGGACTTCACGTGCTCGCGGATGCGCTGGTACGAGACGGCCTGCTGGCCCATCTGCCAGGCGTAGCCGTCGGTGACGAACAGGTCGATGGTTCCGTAGTTGGTGAGCAGTTCGGTGATCTGGCCGAGGATGAAGGTCATGTCCGCGGGCTGGATGGCATCGGTGATCTCAAGACCGGTCACCTTGTGCCGGCTCTCCCACGCCTCGACGCCGTAGGTGCGATCCCATATCGAGTAGTAGAAACCGACCTTCAGCCCCTTGGCCCGGAAGGCGTCGGAGTACGCCTTCACCACGTCGTGCTGGTAGCCGCTGTTCGCGACGTTCTGGGTGCCGTGGGCGCTCGGCCATAGGGCGAACCCGTCGTGGTGCTTGGTGGTCAGAAGGCCGTAACTCATCTTCGCCGCCGCGGCTGCGGTAGCCCACTGGGCGCAGTCCACGGTAGGGGGAGCGAACTTGGCGGGGCTCTGGTTCGGCGCCGCCCACTCCTCGTTGGTGAAGGTGCCGAGGCTGAAGTGGTTGAACATGCCGAAGCGCATGTTCGCCAGCTTCTCCAGGTTGGTCTGCGGGTCTGCGGCGGCGGCCTGCGCCACAAGGGGCGCGAACGCGGGCATCGTCGGCAGCGCGGTCGCCGCGACGGCGGCGCCCGCGGCACCCAGCAGGGTGCGACGGGACAGTCTCCCTGAGGACATGTGTGTACTCCATGTTCGAGTGGTTGATGTTCGGTGCGGCGCGGCTGGGCGGCGGTCGTCTCAGTACCCGATGGCGAAGGTGGCGTCGGCCCGCCCGACGGCGGTGGAGATCGGGTCGATGCGCAGCGCGTAGTCGTAGTGCCGGATGTAGCGGTCCGGGTGACTGTGGGAGCGGAACGACGCCCAGGCCGAGTCGGCGAGCCCGGCGGTCTCCTGGAAGGTGGCGTCCTGGGCGAAGCGCGAGGTGCCGTCGTTGACGTCCAGCCGGAGCAGGTAGTCGATGTGCCGCAGGTAGCGGGTGGGGTAGTTGACGGACTGGAAGGAGACGCCGGAGGCGTCTGCCAGGCCCGGCACCAGCTTCCACTGCGAGTCGGTGTACGGGTCGAAGGGGTACGGGTCGATGCGGCCGACGTAGTCGGCGTGCCGCCAGAACCGGTCCGGGTAGTTGTAGGACTTCAGCCGGTTCCAGGCGGGCTTGCCCCACTGGGCGACCAGGCCGTCGTACACCGCCGGGGAGATCGGCTGGATCGTGGCGTGCTTGGAGTTCAGCGGCTGGGTGTAGACGCGTCGGTCGGTGGCGGCCCAGGTGCCGGTGGACAGATCACTTGTCTGCCACGCGTAGAACGTCGCGTTGGCGTCGCCCCACAGGTACCAGTTGCCGGCGGCCTGGGCGAGGATCGGGGCCTCGATGCCGCCTTGCGGTGCGAGGCCCGAGGTGAAAACGGTGAAGCTGGCGGGTTCGAGGGAGGTGGACCTCGCGCCCACGAGTCGGTTACGGGCCTTGAAGTAGAGGTAGTTGACGCCGCCCACGTTCATGGCCAGGGAGCCGTCGATCACGTCGTAGCCCGGGTCGAAGAAGACCTGCGGCGGCGTCACCGTGTGGAAGTCGGTGGTGTAGTTCACCATGATCACGTTGTGGCCGCTGCTGTTGACGGCCGAGTAGATGATCGCGAACTGGCCGCGCGACGCGTCCCAGAACGCCTCGGGAGCCCAGCTGTGCGTGTCCATCTCATGCAGCTTCAGCAGCCGGTAGTTGTCGAAGGACCGCAGATCCGCAGAGTCCCATACGTGGATGACCTGGCTCTTCTTCGTCCAGTCGGTGCCCTTCAGGTCGGTCGCGAGGACGACGAACGTGCCGTCCCGCTTGGGCAGGATGAAGGGGTCGCGCAGCCCGCCGTCACCGCCGGTCGGGGTGACGACGGGCTTGTTCTGGTTGAGCGGCATCCACTGCAGTCCGTCGGTGCTGACTGCCAGGTGCAGGCCGTAGCTCGTGCCGAGTCCTCTCGGGGACTCGGTGAAGTAGCCCATGACGAACGGGGAGCCGGCCGCGGCCCTCGCCGACTCGCCGCCGATGGTCAGAGCTCCGGCCAGGGACAGGGGCACTGTCGCCGCCATGCCGAGGAACAGCCGGCGCGACGGGAGGGACGATGCGGTCATCTCATGGCTCCAAGGTCGTCAGATCAGCTCGTCAGGACAGGGGCGCTGCGGTGAGCCAGGTGGTGTCCTGGGCCCACGAGGTCGTGGAGTCCCAGGTGTTGGAGCCGCCGTTGGAAGCGATGTAGGCCGCGTAGTTGTAGTGGCGGATGAATTTCGTCGGATAGTTGACCGACTTGAAGGACTGGCCGGTCCCGCTGTTGCCCGCGGTGGGGCAGAAGGTCGCGTCCTTCGCGAACGAGCTCCCGCCGTCGTCGACGTTCACGCGGAGCCGGTAGTTGGAGTGACGCAGGAACTGGCCGGGCTTGCCGACCGACTCGAAGGACAGGCAGGAGGTGTTGGCCAGTCCGGTCCGGACGACCCAGGTGGCGTCGGCCTTGTCGGCGGTGGGGCTTGAGGAGTTGACGTCGGAGATGCCGACTGTGCTGTCGGCGGCGTTGCGGTGGAGGTACTGCGAGGTGCAGCAGGGTGCGGTGGTGGCCTTGAGGGAGACCCGCGAGCCGGGGGTGAGGGTGCCGGTGCCGGTCGTGGCGCTGCTGTAACCGGCGGCGGTGATGTTGGCCTGGACGGCGTTCTCGGTGGCGTCCGAGGGGTAGCCCGAGGTCATGACGCCTTCATAGAAGGTGCCTTGGCCGGTGACGCTGTTGTCGCCGCCGATGCCGAGGATGATCGCGCCTTGCTTCTTCATCGGGTTGTAGCCGGAAGCGTTGGGACGTACGCCGCTGTAGTAGGTGGAGAGGCCGCCCGACTGGGCGTTGCCACCGCGGGTGGCCCACTGGTTGTGGCCGCCCTTGAGCGTGGCCGTCAGGAAGCGGTGGCTGACGGAGGGAATGTCGTTGAAGCGCGTATTCACCCCGGAGAACAGGCCGTTCTCCATGTCCGCCATGACCCAGGGACCGTTGCCGCTGCCGTAACCCCAGCCCGTGCTGTTGCCGAAGTAGAGGGCCTCCATCGTGCCGTTGCCATCGTCGTTGCCGGTCGTCTCGGCGTTGCCGTAGTCGAAGCAGCAGCCGCCGTTGAAGTGCGTGCCGTCGAAGATGGCGTACATGCCCTCGGGCTGGTCGCCGGTGGCGATGCCGTGGGTGTTGTTGTTGCGGTAGCCGGTGCCGGGGGCCACGTAGACGCCGTACGCCTTGTGCCCGCCGACGGTGACCGGCGCCTCGAACGCGTTGGCCAGGTTGTCGTTCCCGCCCTCGGCCGGCCCGGGCCAGTGGCCCTTGAGCGCCTGGGTGAGATTGTTGCCCTTGCCGGACTGGTCGTAGATGACCGTGATGACGCAGCTGGTGTTCGCGCAGAAGGAGTCCTGCGCGGCGGCGTCGGCGTATCCGCCGGCGCTCAGCAGGCCGATGTCCTTGGTCGCGCTGTCGGAGGCGCGCTTGACTTGGTAGAGCGGGCCGTTGTAGTTCCCGTACAGGGCGCGCGTGGTGCTGTGCGCGGCGACGCAGGGGGTGGCGCCCGCGGCGTAGATGTCGCACGGCCCTTGGGCTGCGGCCTGTGCGATGGTCGTCGTGGCGGTGAGCAGGCCGCCGCTAAGCACAGCGGTGGCGACCGCCGCGAGGAGGGCGCGTGTTGCACGGCGGAACAGCCGTGGCTTGACCATGAGTTACTCCTTCACCAGATGTGGGGTGGGGTGAACTGGGCTGTCAGGCAATGGACTTGAGGCAGGCGCGCCGGGACGGGACGCCCCTGCCGCCTGCGACCGCGGGTCAGTTCGTCACGCGGAAGGTGGCATCACTGCGGCCCGTCGCGGTGCTGATCGGGTCGAGGCGCAGCTGGTAGGCGTAGTGCCGGAGGTACCGGTCGGGGTGGTTGTACGACTGGAACGACGACCAGGACGGGTCGGCGAGACCGGCGATCTTCCGGAAGGTGGCATCCGCGGCGAACTGGCTGGTGCCGTCTTCGTGGGCGAGCTGGAAGTCGTAGTCGGCGTGCCGCAGGAAGTAGCCCGGGTAGTTCACCGACTCGAAGGAGACGGTGCCGGAGCCCGCCAGGCCGGGCCTGAGCCGGAACTGGGCGTCGTCGGCGGGGCTGACATCGGGGTCGATGCGCACGTCGAAGTTGGTGTGGCGTACGTACCGGTCCGGGAAGTTGTACGACTGGAGCCGCTCGGCCGGGGTGCTGGGCCAGCGGGCGAGCACGCGGCTCTCCTCGGCGGCCGTGAGCGACATGATCGCGCCGTGGCGCTTCGGGGTGCCGCCCATGTCGTAACTCGTCGGTTCCTGAAGCCGGTAGGAGCTGACGTCGAACGGGTTGGTCGTCAGGATCGGCCGGTATTCGCGTACACCGTTCGGAGCGTTGTAGTCGATGTAGAGGGCCCACTCGTCGCGGTCCTTGAACTTCATCCAGACCGGGCCTTCGACCACATTCCCGGTGAGGCCGAGGCTGGAGAGGTCACCGAGGTTGGTCCACGTTCCCAGGATCGAGTTGCTGCCCTCGACCGTGTTCCGGCCGTCTCCGGAGACCCGCACGTAGCGGTACTTACCGACACCGGCCGGCACCTCGGTCATCTGGGTGTCGACGACCGGCGTGGCGCCGGGAGGGTCGATGTAGACCTGCGGGGTGGTGATGGTGCGGAAGTCACTGGTGCGGGCGGAGTAGATGCGGTACTTGAGGACGCCGTTCAAGGTCGCGTTCGTGGCCCAGTACAGCACGTAGTCGTTGGTCTCGGGGTTCCAGATCGCCTCAGGGGCCCAGGCGTTGCGCCCGTCGGGGATCGCCCCTGCGACGTTGAGCAGCCGCGGCTGCGACCAGGTGACCAGGTTGGTCGACTCCCATACGACGAGGCTGGGGCTGCCCTTTTCGTACGTGGAGCCGCAGCGGATACACAAGTCGGTCGCGACGATCCAGTACCGGCTTCCGTCGGGAGAGCGGATCAGCGCGGGGTCGCGTACCCCTCGCGTGCCTATGGTGGAGCGCAGAACCGGCGCTCCACCGTTGAGGTCGTTCCAGTGCAGGCCGTCCGTGCTGTGCGCGAGATACAGCGTCTGACCGGTCGCGGAGTCGCCGGTGAAGTGCACCATCAGGTAGCCCGGTTCGGCGGCGGCGGCCCGCCCGGTATTACCGAGGGTGAGGGAGGTGAAGATCAGACCGACGGCGACGAGAATCGCCGCCAGCCGGGAGAGAACCACGGACATGCGTGTCTCCTGCCTCGTACAAGAGGAAAGGGCGGGGGCTAGCTCCTCACGATGCGCCAGCGGTTGTCGGCAGTGCCGTCGTCCGGGGCTTGTACCGCGAACGCGCCCACGGCCGTGGAGTTGCTCGCGATGGCGAGCAACTTGCCGCTGTGCTCGTTACGGATCTTGTAGGTCCCGTCTCCCTGGTCGAGCAGCGTCCACTTGTGGTCGGCGGTGCCGTTGTCCGACCACTGCAGGACGGTGGCGCCGTCAGCCGTGGACATGTCGAGGACACCGAGCACCTTGCCGCTGTGGGCGTTGCGGAAGCGGACCGCGTTCCCGTCCGTGACCAGGACCCAGTCGTGGTCGGCCGTGCCCGTGTCGTTCCACTGCAGAGCGCGGCCGCCGTCGGCCGTGGACATGTTCTGGATGCCGAGCACCAGACCGCTGCCCGCGTTGGCGAGCCGGACGGTGGAGCTGGTGTTCCAGTAGACGGTGTAGTTGTGGCCGTGCGCGTCGTGGAACGGGCCCAGGTTGACGGTGGATCCGTTGGCGGTGGCGGTGAAGGCGAGCGAACCGCCGCTGGTCCGCTTGATCGATGACGTGGTCAGGGCGGGCAGGGCGTTGAGCGCCGAGTCGCCGTAGTCGCCGGACAGGACGACCGGGCCGTAGGTGACCGCCGCGACGTTCGGATTGTCGTTGGCCGCGCGCATGACGATCCGCATGGGCAGGCGGACGGTGACCGTATCGCCGGAGGTCCATGAGCGGCTCAGGGTGGCGTAGCTGCCGGGGGTGGTGGGGACGGTCTGCGCGACGCCGTTGACGCTGATGGTGGCGCCGGTGGTCCAGCTCGGGATGCGGATGCGCATCGTCCAGGTTCCGCCGACGCTGCCGGTGACCTTCAGGGTCGTGGTGTCGCTGACGGGGTACGCGGTGGTCTGGGTGACCGTGATGCCGCGCTCCGCCCAGTTGAGAACCGAGGGCACGAACAGGTTCACGGTCAGCGTGTTGTCACGGTGGAAGTAGATGGAGTCCATCAGCCTGGTGTGCGTCTCCAGGCCCGTGCCCTGGCAGCACCAGAAGGTGCCGTAGTCGGTGCTCCAGGTACCGCCGCCCAACCCCGGGCCCACACCGCGTCGGCCCCCGGGGTTGAGCGGGGTGAAGTAGGTGACATGGCCGTGGTCGTCGGCCGGGTTCTGCTGGCCGATCATCTGGTTCAGCCACGCCCGCTCGTAGTAGTCGAACAGCGCGGCCCGGCTCGGGTCCAGCGTGAACAACTCGCGGGTGAGCGTGAGCATATTGACGGTGTTGCAGCTTTCGCAGGTGTCCTTGGTCAGGTAGGCGGCGATGGCGTCCGGAGCGCGGAAATGCTCCGCCTGGCTGTTGCCGCCGATGGCATAGGTGTGCGCGTCGACGCAGGTGTTCCAGGCGTTGGTGGCGATGTCCCGGTAGCGGGTGGTGCCGGTGGCCTGGTACTCCCGGGCAGCGCCGATCCACTTGGGCACCTGGGTGTTGGCGTGCAGTCCGCTGAGTGTGTCCTGGTTGGATGCGAGGGGGTCGAACACCGCGGCGTGGTCGAACCGTTGGGCGACGGTGAGCCAGCGCGCGTCACCGGTCCGCAGGTGGAGGTCGGTCAGTACGGCGTTCATGCCGCCGAACTCGGTCGCCAGCATGGCCTGCATCTGAGCACCGCTCAGCCTGCTCGTGCGCCGGTCGACCCATCCCGCCAGGGCGAGCAGTACGTCCCGCGCTTGCGTACTGCCGATGTGGCGCCACACGTCGAGGAGGCCGGCAAGGGTCTTGTGGAGGGTGTAGTACGGCACGTTGCCGTTGGTCAGGGTCCGTTGCTCAAGTGCGGTGAAGTCGGACTCGGGGTAGCCGGAGAGATACCCGGCGCCGAAACCGGCGACACTGTTGTTGGCCTGGCATTTCGCCAACTCCCCCACCATGTACGTCGCCTTGTCCCGGCAGATCGTGTCCCCGGTCACGGCGTACAACTGGGCCCACGCGGTGAGGAAGTGTCCTTGGACGTGGGAGCGGAACGGGAACGTCGGTGCGTCCCAACCGGCGTTGGCGGCAGCGCCGTTGGTGGACAGCTTGTGGTTGGCGCGGAAGTTGTACAGCAGCCGGTCGACATCGACGAACCGCAGGTAGTTCCGCGTCCGGTTCTGGTTGTCCAGCCACCGGCTCGCGGTGAGCTGGACCTGGCCGAGTTCGAAGGGCTGCGCCAGGACCCCGACGGCAGCCCGCGGGGAGGCGCCCGCGGCGCGGGCGGTGGAACTGCCGAGGGTGGAACCGGTGACGGAGGCCGCGGCGATGGCCCCGGCTATGTGCAGAAGCCGCCGTCTGCTGACTGAGGAAGACATCTTGCACCTTTCCGTGACGAGAGACTGCTTGACTGGTCGTTGCTGTGCCGACTCGCGAAGGCCGCGGAGGCCGGCAACACTCCCCCGGCCTCGCCCACAGGGCTCCTAGCCGGTGACGCGCTGGAAGGTCCATCGCTGGTTGGAACTGCCGACGTCGCGGTACTGGATCAGTGCGGCGCCGTCGGCCGTACTGCCTCCCTTGACGTCGAGCACCTTGCCGCTGTTGCGGTTGACCAGGACGAATGCGCCACCGGCCCCCGGGGTCAACTGCCACTGCTGGCTCGTGCGGCCGTCGGCCGTCGCCTGCACGACCGGCGCACCGTCGGCCAGGGACGACCCCGCCACGTCGAGCACCTTGCCGCTGAGTACGCAGGTGATGGTGTGGTAGCCGTCCGCCGTGGACTGGAAGGTCCAGTGCTGGTTCGATCCGCCGGTGGCGGGCCACTGGATCACGGCGGCGCCGTCGGCGTTCGTGGCGCCGGATACGTCGACGACCTTGCCGCTGCGTACGCTGACGCACGTATAGGGCCTGGTGGGGGCGATGGCGTACTGCACCGAGTCGATGTCTACGTAGCCGGTGCCGTTCGGGTTGTAGGTGTAGAGGCCGATCCTGTCACCGCGGTAACCGCCCCAGCTGAGTTGGTAGGTGCCACCGAACGTGGTGAACGTGTCCCCGTCGAGGCTGTAGGAGAAGCGGCTGACTCCGTTCACATCCCACGTGGTGCGCAGCCACACGGAGTTCTGGGCGATCACTGGGCCATCGGTCAGGCTGCCACCGACGTTGTGCGCGAGTGTGGTGGTGGTTCCGGAGCGCCGGACACCCAGCCCGGCGTAGGTGGCCGCGTAGTGGCACAGTCCGGCGTGCTGGCCGTCGGCCAGGCCCGCCAGTTCGAGGCGGACGGTCACCGCCGCTCCGCCCGTCGTGCGGAGCGCCCGCTGGGTAGGGGTGTTGCCGACCTTGGTCAGGTTGTCGGCCCTCAGCGGTGCGAACGCTTTCAACCGCAGGTAGCCGGGGCGTTCGGTCAACGACCAGTAGTCCGCGCGCGGTTGGTAGTTCCACTCCCACTGCTGCTTGAGGCGGGGGCCGGTGAACAGGTCGCTGGTCACCACGGCGGGCAGCGCATCGACGGGCAGTCCCGGTGTGCCGCCGGCGGGCACTTGCCCCGTCCACACCATGGTGCCGATACCGTCCGCGCCCACCGCGCCGAGGATCGGCCAGCCGTCCACCCAGGTCACCGGCAGCAGGGACAGTGGACGCCCCTCCCAGTCACCGTGGCCGTGATGCGTCACGAAGTACCAGGAGCCGTCCGGGGCTTGCACCAGGCCGCCTTGGTTGGGTTCGCGGTCCACCGAGGCGTCGACGTGCTCCAACTGACGGGTCTCGAACGGGCCGTAGAGGCTGGGGCCGCGGTTCATCATGAGCACCCGGCCCTCGGACTTCACCTCGCTGTAGAGGTGGTAGTAGAGACCGTTGATCTTGTACAGCTTGTTGGCCTCGCTGCCCGGCGACTGGTGGATGACGGTGGACGGGCCGACGAGGGACTTCCCGTCCGCGGACAGCTTGAACAGGTGGATCTTGTAGCTGTCCGAGTAGTGCGTGGTGACCAGGTAGCCCTGTCCGTCGTCGTCCCAGAAGGGGCACGGGTCGTCCCAGCCGGACGTCCGCCACACGGCCGTCAACGGCTCCCAGGGGCCGGTCGGCGACGGGGCCGACGTCATGAAGAAGCCTTCATCGGGGGTGTTGAAGTACAGCCAGTACCGCCCCGCGTGGTGACGGATGGCCCCGGCCCACACACCGCGGCCGTAGCGGTTCATGCGGTCCCAGTTCAACTCCGGTCCGATGGCGGTGAGTTCATCGACCGCGCCACCGAGCGTCCGCCAGTTGACCAGGTCCTTCGAGTGCAGGACGGCCACCCCGGGCGCATACCCGAACGTGCTGGTGATGCCGTAGTAGTCGGCGCCGACGCGAATGCAGTCCCAGTCGCTGAAGTCGCCGGGGAGGATGGGGTTGACGTAGGTGCCGTCGCCCTGATCGCCCCACGTCCCGAAGGGCGGTGCGGGTGTCACCGCCGCTCTGCTGGACGGCATCAGGCCCGGCAGGAGGAGGGATCCGGTGCCGACCGTGGCGAGTCGGCCCAGCTGTCGTCTGGTGAGGTCCACGACCTGTCCTTCGTCGGAAGCCATCGTGTGGGGGCGGTTCTTCGACGCGGAACGCGTGCCGTACGCAGATGCGGGGAGCGGCGGTTCCCGCACTGCTAATGACCGATATTTCGAACACCGATCGGTTTGTCGGACGCGGTCGGCGCCGAACGTAAGCGCGGTCACGGCCGGAAGTCAACGGCCGTGACAGAAAGGCGCTTCCGTCTGCATGCCGA
This sequence comes from Streptomyces sp. NPDC005574, assembly GCF_040605435.1. Lineage (NCBI taxonomy): Bacteria > Bacillati > Actinomycetota > Actinomycetes > Kitasatosporales > Streptomycetaceae > Streptomyces > Streptomyces sp. NPDC005574. The sequence goes on along the minus strand of NZ_JBEXCW010000009.1, from coordinate 149,849 downwards.
CGGGAAACGCGCCGGGAGGAAACCCGTCGGAAACATTGACGGAACCACGGCTCACACCTATTTTTCGCGCGCGACGCGGCACCTGGCGCCGCCCCGCACGCCGCGTCGCAGCCCTGAGCGGCGCTACCCGAACAGGCGTCGCTGGATCTCGCGGCGGTAGTCCTCCAGGGTTCTGTCTAGGTGTGCCGCGGTGGCCTGCGCCGCCTCCTCTGGGCGGCCGTCACGGATGGCCCGGTAGATCGCCTCGTGTTCCTCGACCGCCAACTCGGTGTTCTCTCCGAGGGTGTTGTGGATTCCGATGGCGCTGGACTGGCGCTGCAGACGGCGCGCGTCGCGCACGGCGCTGACGAGGAAGGTGTTGTGCGAGGCGACGGACACGGCCGTGTGGAAGTCGTCGTCCGCCTGGTTGAACACGTCGACCTGGTGGTGGACGAACCCGTGGCGGCACTGCTCCACGGCCACCTCGATGATGCGCAGTTCCGAAGGGGTGGCGCGGGTGGCCGCCAGACTGCTGGCGGACATCTCCTGCACCCTGCGGAACTCGAACAGCATCAGCACGTGGTCGAGGTCGACGGGGCGGAAGAATCCGCCCCAGCGACTGGTGATGAGCATGCCTTCGTCGTCCTCGACGAACAGGCCCCGCCCCTTGTGGGCCCGCACACGGCCCAGCGCCGAAAGGATCTTCACGGCCTCGCGCACCACAGCCCTGCTGGTCCCCAGCATCTGAGCCAGGTCGATCTCCGTGGGAAGCCGGGCACCTACCTCGAGCCCCTTCTCGGCGATGTACTCGAGGATCCGTTCTGCCGCGATCTCGTACCCGGGACGGTAGCCGCGCCGCTCGTCCGAGCCGTTCTCCGCCGCGGGTGCAGTGGGAAGGGCCGGGGCCGGCACTGCCGTCTCGATCGCTGGCACGTCGTTCATCTGCGCTCCCTCTCGGATGCCTGCGGCGAACGCGACTCGCTGCTGTAAGGCGACAGCAGCGTAACTTAAGGCCCTCAATGAGTCGCACTCATCAAGTCCCACGCATGCGACGCAGATTCCGAAGTGTAGAGAGGTAAGCGCCCTTCATGGGCCATAAGCCTGCATAACTCTCATGACATCTCCTCAGATCCACGAAGGATCGCTGCACACACCTTGACGAGTCCCCAGATAAGGCGGCTAATTTCGTCCCCACTGACAGCGGACAGCCGCCCGCCGTGTCGTCGGCCCTTCCAAGCGGCGCCCCCGATCTACTCGGGGCACCCCGTAAACCCAGTGGAGTCACTCATGACCGTCGACAATCCCGCGCCCCGCCCGAAGAGAGCCCTCAGCAAAGAACGTGCGGCGTTGCTGACCGGCTGCGCCGCCACGCTGGTGTTGACCATGACGGCCTGCGGCGGAGGCAGTGCGGGAACGACCGCCAAGGACGGCTTCGCCCAAGTGCCGCAAAAGGACGGCACGTTGACGGTCTGGGTGGACGCGACCCGGGTGGCGGCCGCGAAGCTGTACCAGCAGCAGCACCCGAACGTGAAGATGGACATCGTCACCTACGACGGCGACGCCAACGGCTCGAACTACCTCCAGACCAAGGTCCAGCTCTTCAACCGCACCAAGAAGGGCTGGCCGGACGTCGTCTTCAGCTCACAGAACAACGAGGTGACCTGGGCGGTCGACGCGGGCTTCGCGGCGCCGCTCAACAAGGGGCTGATCTCCGCCGCGAGGCTCACCGGCTTCGCCCGCGGCGCCAACGACGTCTGCACGGTCAAGAGCACCGTCTACTGCCTGCGCAACGACCTGTCCCAGGCCGTGCTCTGGTACAACGCGCCGCTGCTGAAGAGGTTCGGCTACACGGTGCCCACGACGTGGGAGGAGTACCAGCGGCTCGGCGAGAAGGTGGCCGAGGAGCACCCCGGCTATCTGGTGGGTGACGCGGGTGACGCCTTCACGCCCGAGATCTACCTGTGGGCCAGCAAGTGCGGCGCCAACCACATCACCGGGCCGAAAGCGGTGTCGGTGAACACCTCCAGCGATGCCTGCACGAAGATGGCTCGGCTCATGGACGTACTGATCAAGAACAAGTCCATGTCCACCAGCGGGGTCTTCAGCACCGACTTCGGCAAGAACAAGGCCGCCAAGGTGCTGCTGATGCCGGGCCCGGCCTGGTACGGCGGGGCGGTATTCAAGGGCACCTTCAAGACCCCGGCCAAAACGATCGCGGCGGCGCCCATCCCGCAGTGGAAGGGAGAGACCTCGCGCTCCACCGGCAACGTCGGCGGCGGCACCTGGCTGCTGTCCCAGCACTCCGCCCACATCAAGGCTGCCACCGGCTTCCTGAAGTGGGTCACCACCGACAACACCTACCAGGGCGAGAAGGCGCCAGGCTTTCCGGCCTATGCGCCGGCCGCCGAGGCATGGCTCAAGGGGCAGGACGCCGCGGGCTACTTCGCCGGCGACCTGGGCGCGCTCAAGGCCGCGTCCTCCCAGGTCTGGCCCGACTGGGGCTCGGGCCAGTTCAGCCAGGAGGCGATCTGGGCCGCAACCGTCAAGCCCGGTATCACCCAGGGCAAGTCCATCGTCTCGCTGCTGCCCGCCTGGCAGGACTCCATCGTCAAGTACGCCAAGTCCAACGGATACAAGGTCTCCCAGTGACCCTCACCCACTCCTCGTCGGGCTCTGCCCACCGGCGGCCTCGCGGTCCCGCCCGGCAGAGCCGGGCCGGCATCGCCTTCGTCGCCGCGTACGTACTCCTGCTGATCGCCTTCGGCGTCGTGCCCACCGGGTACGCCATCTACTTCGCCTTCACGAACGCCGGCGGAGCGTTCACCGGGTTCTCCAACTTCGTCACCACGGCGCAGGACTTCCGCTTCATGGACGCCGTGGAGCATGTCGCGCTGTACCTGCTCTTCTGGCTGGTCTCCCTCGTGGTGTTCGTGGTGGCCCTGGCCCTGCTCTTGCACCGTCTCTCCTCGGGCACCGTCAGCAAGTCCCTGCGCTTCCTCTACTACATCCCCGGAGCGCTCGCCGGCGCGGCGAGTGTGCTGGTGTGGCTCTTCATCCTGGACCCGACCGTCAGCCCGGTCAGCTCGCTGCTCGCCACGATGGGATTCGACACCTTCGGCGAAGTGATCGCGCCCGGTCATCTGCCCCTGCTGTTCACGATCATCGCGTTCTGGACCGGCGCGGGCGGCTGGATCGTCGTCATGTACGGCGCGCTCAACAACATCCCCACCGACGTGATGGAAGCCGCCCGAATCGACGGCGCGGGCGCCTGGCAGACCGCCTGGCACGTGCAGATCCCCATGCTGCGCAAGTGGATCGTCTACATGGTGATCCTGGCCTTCGCAAGCGGCGCCCAGCTCTTCGTCGAGCCGCAGTTGCTCTCCCTCGCCAGCGTGGGCGTGGCCGGCCGCGACTACTCGCTCAATCAACTGACGTACGACTTCGCCTTCCAGATGAACAACGTCAACGGCGCCGCCGCGATCTCGGTGGAACTCCTGGTCGTCAGTGTGTCGGCCGCCGCCCTCTTCGTCACACGCTCGGGGTTCTTCGATGCCGACTGAGACCCCTGCCGCCTCCGTACCGCGCACGGAACGGGAACCACGCGCCATGAGCCGAACTCACGACGAGGCCCCCAACCCCCGGCGGCCTCGTTCCCCGCGTCGTCTGGTGCCTCGGCTGCTGTCCGGCTGCGTACTCGCCGTGTTCCTGGTGTTCTTCGTGCTGCCCGTGGTGTGGCTTCTCCTCGCGGCCACCAAGACCGACCAGCAACTCGTCCACGACAACCCGCTGTCCTTCGGTTCCTGGCATGCCTTCAAGGCCAACTGGCACGCGCTCACGGCGTTCCAGGACAACGCCGTCATGCAGTGGTTGGGCAACTCAACGCTCTACGCGCTGATTTCGCTGGCCATCACCCTCGCTGTCACCATCCCCGCGGGATACGCCCTCGCGATGACCGAGTTCCGCGGCCGGCACACCATGCTGATCGCCACGCTGGTCGTGATGCTCATGCCGACCGCCACGCTGGTGGTGCCCCTGTTCCTGGAGATCAACGCGGTGCATCTGATCGGCACGATGTGGTCGATCATCCTGCCGTACTCGTTCTATCCGTTCGGCGTGTATCTGACGTACATCTACTTCTCCACCGCCGTGCCCAAAGACCTCCTCGCCGCCGCCCGGATCGACGGCTGCTCCGAGTTCGGCGTCTTCCGGCACATCGCGCTGCCGCTGGCGACCCCGGTCATCGCGCTCGTCGGCTTCTTCAGCTTCGTCGCCAACTGGACCAACTACTTCCTGCCGTACGTGATGCTGCCCGAGAGCAGCCAGATGCCGATCCAGGTGGGCGTCGCCACCCTGCTCAGCAACGTGCCGTCCTTCAACGCGACCGTCGGCGACCTGGCGATCCAGCGCCCGCAGCTGGCGCTCGCGACGCTCGTGGCCATCACGCCCGTACTGATTGTCTTCCTCTTCGCCCAGCGCTTCCTGGTCAGCGGAATGCTCGCCGGCGCCACCAAGGAGTAGGCGGTGCCCATCCCGCCGCCGCCCCGAACGGAGATCCCTCCCATGTCCTCCCACTCCGCCGACCGCGCTCCGGCCGATGATCCGGCCCCATCACCCGAGATCGAGGCGAAGGTGCCTCTGCTCGAACCACCCGGCTGGGCGGTGGCCCAGCGGGCCCTGTTCGACCTCCTCGACCACGCGTGGCGCCGCTTCGACCAGGATTTCACCGGCCCGGACGGACGCCTGCACTACGCCGGGCGGCTGACCACCCGTGACGGCGTCGACGACTTCTACGAAGTGTTCTTCAACTGGCCCCAGCTCTACCTCCTCGGCGGAGCCGATGACCTGCTGTCCGCCAGCGAACAGCACTGGGAGGGCGTGACCCGCCAGCTCACCGAACTGGGCATGCTGCATGACGAGTTCGAGCGCGGCTACGACTGGTTCCACCAGGGCGAGAGCCTGCTGCTGCTCTACTTCCTGTGCATGGCCGCTCCGGACCGCTGGTCCGAACGCGCCCTGCACTTCGCCGAGTTGTACGTCGACCCGGCCCACGGCAACTACGACCCCGCGCACCGGATCATCACCCGCCCGCACAACGGCAGCGACCCTCGCCGCACCGGCCTGTTCGACGGTGACGTCTATCCCTGGCTGCTCAAGGAAGGGCAGACGTACGGCTATCCGCTCGAGTGGATCCCCGAGGCGGCCGACGGACCCTACCCGCTGTCCGAGGACCCGCGCCTCGGCGCACAGATGCGCGACCGGATGGGCGTCGGCGACACGGCAGTCAACCTCGCCGCGGCCGGACTGGTCCTCAACGCCTGGATCCTGTCCGGCGAGGACCGGTACCACGACTGGATCGTCGAGTACGTCGACGCATGGCGGGAGCGCACCGAAGCGAACGGCGGTCTGATCCCGGACAACGCCGGACCGGACGGGGTCGTCGGCAGTCTGATGGAGGGCCGCTGGTACGGCGGCCACTACGGCTGGTCCTGGCCGCACGGCTGGCACAGCGTCGGCCACGCCGCCTGTGTCGCGGCACTCGCGGCGGCCACCGTCACCGGGGACGACGACTACCTGTCCATGGTCGCGACCACCCTCGACACCCTCATCGGCCGTGGCAAGGTGATGCCTCACATCGAGGCGGACTCCAGCCTCCCCTCCAAGTGGGTGGCCGAACTCGGCCCGGACAGCCACACGCCAACGCTCCATCTTCCCTTCCGGCACAACGACTTGGGCTGGTTCGACTACAACCCGGTCACCTCGCCGGTGCCGGTGGCGCTGTGGCACCACACGGCCTCCGACACCGACCGATCCCGTCTGGAGCGGCTGCGTGAGGCAGACGGCATCGACTGGCGCACCGTCCGGCCGTTCCGCGCCAAGGAGGAATCCGGGCACGAGAAGGCGTGGTTCGCGTTCCTCGCCGGCGACGACCCCGGCTACCCCGAGCGCATCCTCGCGGCCGCCCAGGCGCAGGTCCGCCATCGCCTGCGGCGCATCGACCGCTACCGCGACCTGGACGTGCCCGAGGCCGACATCCATGTCTGGCAGCAGTCCAACCCCGTCGTCACCGAGGCCCTCGTCCAGCTCACTTGGGGCGGCCCGCAGGTGCTGTACGGAGGCGGCCTGCAACAGGCCCGGCTCCGCTACCACGACGCCGACGCCCGCCGCGCCGGCCTGCCGCCGGACGTCGCCGCTCTGGTCACCTCCATCGACCCCGAGGCGACCACCGTCGAGCTGGTGAACCTCTCTCCCGAGGCCGGGCGCACGGTGATCGTCCAGGCGGGCGCCTTCGCCGAACACACCATCACCGCAGTCCGCCACACCATCTGCGAAGACGACGGCTGGATCGGCGACATGTACGACTACGGCCACACCGAACCGGTCGTCACCGAAAGAGAAGGACCCTGTGACAGCGCCTTTCTGACGGTACGGCTCCCCGCGTCCACCCGCATCCGGCTCGTCCTGCGCCTCCAGCTGCGCGCCAACGCACCCAGCTACGGCACCCCGTTCACGAGCCAGGACGAAGAGCTCACCCCGGGAACGGAGGAGCACACGGAATGAAGCGCGTCGCCCAGACGATCAGACTCCGGCCCGAACACCGGCAGGAGTACCTCACACTCCACTCCGCCGTCTGGCCCGGCGTCGAAGCCGCCCTGCACCGGTCGAACATCCGGAACTACAGCATCTACCTCCACGGTGACGCGCTGTTCGCCTACTTCGAGTACCACGGCGACGACTTCGAGACCGACATGGCCACCCTCGAAGCCGACCCCGAGACCCAGCGATGGTGGCAACTCACCGACCCCTGCCAGGAGCCCTGGCCCGACCGGGGCGACTCCCGCCAGTGGACGGAACTCACCGAGATCTGGCACCTCGGACAGCCGGTCGACGACGACACCGACTGACTCGACCCGTACCGTACCGACCGACTTGGAACCCGCCATGCCCCCCACCCCCGCTCTCATCGACGCCCACCACCATCTGTGGGACCTCGACCAGCGTCCGCAACCCTGGCTCGACGACCCCGGCCTCACTGCGATCCGCCGCACCTTCACACCTTCCGACCTGCGCTCCACCGCGACCCGCACCGTCGCGGGCCGCCGCCTGCACAGCACGGTGGCCGTGCAGTGCATGCCTGACGTGTCCGAGACCCAGGACCTGCTCGCCCTCGCCGCACACGAGCCGCTGATCGAGGCGGTGGTCGGCTGGGCGGACCTGACGTCTCCCTCCATCGGTGAGGTCCTGGACCAGCTGCTCGCCGGACCTGGCGGCACCTGTCTGCGCTCCCTACGTCATCTCGTCCAGGGTGAGACGGACCCTGGCTGGCTCCAACGTCCGGACGTCGAAAGAGGATTGGCCGCGGTCCGGGACCGCGGACTCTCCTACGACGTACTGGTCCGCAGCCACCAGCTCGACCAGGCGATCAACCTGGCCGAACGCTTCCCCGGCCTGCCCCAGGTGCTCAACCACGCCGGCAAGCCGCCCCTCGCCCGCGGCGAACTGGCCGACTGGCGACGTCAGATGCACCGGCTTGCCGCACACGAGCAGGTGGTCTGCAAGCTGTCCGGACTGATCACCGAAGCCGACCACACCACCTGGACCACGGGTGACATCCGCCCCGTCTGGGACACACTGCTCACCGCGTTCGGCCCCCACCGGCTGATGTTCGGCTCGGACTGGCCAGTCGCGAACCTCGCGGGCGGCTGGAACCGCTGGGCCGCGACCGTCGACGAACTGCTCACCGACTGTAGCGAGAGCGTGATCCATGCGCTCCTCGCCGGCACCGCGACCGCCTTCTACCGGCTACCGGTTCGCGTCTGACCGTCGGCGCCCATGCTGAAGGGACCCTGAGAACACGATGACTCTCGCTGTCCGTTACACCGCCGCCGGCGCTCTGAACACGGCCCCCGCACCGAGTACGCCGCCCGGCCCGAGGTACCCCAGGCGCTCTGGGACGACCTCCGATGCCAGGGGCTGATCAGACCTGACACCCCCGTCACCAGCGGGATCCACGGCGCCGCCGTCAGCCCGGCGTCCGATGGAGACTCCGCGGCGCCTGTCGACGGCATGCGAAGGGGAAGCGCCCGTCGTCGGTGACCGACGCTTCTCGGCCCTCGGGACGCTCACGGGCCGACGGCGATGAAGAGCCGCTTCCCCTCACACCGACCACATCTTGGAGCCGCCATATGAAGACTTTCCGAACCGTCCGAACTGCCCGAACTGGCAGGAGGGGCAGACGATGAAGCCCCTCACGTCCACCCTCCGCACCTCGTCAGCACTCCTTGCCGCTGCTCTCTCCGCGGCGCTGCTGACATCCCTCACGACGTCGACCCTGGCCTCGGCCGCGCCCCAGGCCACCTACTACGTCGCCCCTGGCGGCAACGACACCAATGCCGGGACCATCACCGCACCGTTCAAGACGCTCCAGCACGCACGGGACGTCGTGCGCACGGTCAACAAGAACATGACCGGAGACATCAACGTGTATCTGCGCGGCGGCAGTTACCCGGTGAACAGCACGATCGATTTCACGTCGGCGGACTCCGGAACGAACGGTCACCGTGTCACGTACGCCGCCTACCCGGGCGAGAAGCCGGTACTGGACGGCGGCGTTAAGGTCACCGGCTGGACACGACACAGCGGCAACATCTGGAAGGCCCCGCTGGACCGCGACGACAAGCTCCGCGCGCTCTACGTGAACGGCAAGCGCGCCCAGATGGCATCGAAGACAATCAACTCGGCTGGTTGTTACGGGAGTTACTCGATCACGGCCGGCCAGGCACCCTGGGCCTGGGAGTCGGGGTCGCAGTGCGACGGAGCCAAGTACGGCCTCTCGGATCTGCCCGCCGTCGCCTCCAACCAGGACGACGTCGAGATCAAGTCGGCGACGACCTGGACCACGGCCATCGTGGGCGTCCGCCAGATCACCACGAGTACGGACGGCACCCAGCGCGTGGCCTTGTTCCAGCAGCCGGGCGCGGCCATCGCCCAGGGGCCGCCGAACGGCAACTTCAACCCCGGCGGCAGCCACACCTTCATGAACGCGTACGAATTCCTGGACCAGCCGGGGGAGTTCTACTTCGACAAGGCGAAGCACACGCTGTATTACGACAAGCCCGACTCGGAAGACATGTCGTCGGCGCAGGTCTTCGCGCCGACCGGAGTGTCCACCCTCATCAAGATCGCCGGCACGTCCACGACCGACCACGCGCGGAACATCACCTTCTCCGGGCTCACGGTCGAACACTCCGACTGGAACCTGGTCAAGGTCGCGGGCTCCGTCTTCCGGCAGGGCCAGCAGGGCAACGCCGGCTCGACCGTGTACGCGAAGAAGAACTTCCACGCCTACACCTACCGCAACGTCGACCTGCCGCGGGGGGCCGTCGAGATCGAGAACGCCGACGGGATCGCCCTGGTGCGCAACACCGTGCAGCACACCGGCGCTGACGGCATCCACCTGGTCAACGACGTGAAGGACTCGCAGTTGACCGGCAACATCACGAACGACATCGCCGGCTCCGCCATCACCGTGGGACATCCCCAGCACGTGTACATCGGGGACCACACCTCGACCAACAACGAGAAGTACCCGGTGAACGTCGAGGGCGTCTGCAAGAACATCTCCGTCGCGAACAACTACCTCTACGACAGCGCGGTGTTGTTCCAGGGGTCCAGCCCCGTCTCGGCGTACTTCCCCGATTCCCTGTCCGTGCAGCACAACCGGATCGAGAAATCCCCGTGGGCGGGCATCACGCTCGGCTGGGGATGGTGGAACTTCGACGGTTCGGAGAACTCGATCCGCCCCGGTGTCCCGACCACCACGGCGAAGAACAACACCATCAGCCACAACCAGATCATCGACACGATGCAGGTGCTCGGCGACTCCGCTCCCATCTACACCCTGGGCAGCCAGCCGGGCACCGAGATCAGCGACAACTACATCCAGGGTGTTCCGGCGGGCCACAAGTACGGACTCCACCCTGACGAAGGCTCCGCGTACATCAACGAGCACGACAACGTGCTCGACGTCGACCCGGGCGTGGCATACACCATCAACTCCGGCACCTGGGGCCGACAGCACGACCTGAAGATCACCAACACCTACGGCACCGTGAACAAGATGGCCAACAAGAACGTCCCGAACAGCACGATCGAGGACGTCCACGCGTACGCGGACAACGTCTGGCCTTCGCAGGCGTACGCCATCACTGTGAACTCCGGCCCGGAGGACGCCTACAAGGACATCGTCCCCTCAAGCAGGGTGGCTCTGCAGGACTACGCCCTGCCCGCGAGCACCTTCACCGGCAAGGGCGTGTCATCCATCCCCGTCCGCACCGTCGGTGACGCGACGAGGACGCTCTGGCTGGCCCCCTCGGGGACGACGAGGTTCGCCGTCGGCCCCACGATGACGAAGGCGACCGGAACCGCCACGACCATCGGGGTCCCGCCGACAGCCGGCGACTACCGGCTCTACGTCGTGGACGCCCAGGGGAATGCGTCACCCGCGTCAAAGTCGCTCGTACGGCAGCGCTGGACCTACGCCGACGACAAGGACTCCAGCCTCACCTACTCCCCGGGCTGGTCGAACTGGAACGACACGCAGGACTTCAACGGGTCCGAGCGCTACACGAACAAAGCGGGCGACTACGTCCAGTACGCCTTCACGGGTACGGGCATTCGGTATCTCGGCATGAAGCAGCCGAACATGGGGAAGGTCGACGTCTACGTCGACGGCACTCTGGCGCAGTCGGGCATCGACGCCTACGCCCCGACGGTGACCAAGCAAGTGCCGCTGTTCGAGAAGGCAGATCTCGCCGCGGGCCCCCACACGATCAAGGTCGTCTGCACCGGCACCAAGAACGCGTCCTCTTCCAACACCGTCTGTGCTCTGGACGCGTTCGCCTCTCTCTCCTTCCCCGCCGCGAACACGTTCTACAAGATCCTCAACAAGAACAGCGGCAAGGCGATCGACGTCTCCAGCGGATCGACCTCCGCGGGGGCGAACATCATCCAGTGGAACGACACCGGGGCGCCGAACCAGCGGTGGCGGTGGGTTGCGGTGGGTGACGGCACGTACGAGCTCGTCAACCTGAACAGCGGTCAGCTGCTGGACGTCACCGGAGGGTCCACCGCGGACGGTGCGACCGTCATCCAGCAGCCCGACCACAACAGTGCGAGCCAGCACTGGAGGCCGGTCGCCAACGAAAACGGCTCCTACGAGATGAAAAACGCGAACAGCGGCAAGCTCCTCGCGGTGTCCGGCTCGTCGACGGCCGCAGGCGCGCAGCTCGTGCAGACGACGGACACGAACGCCGGCAGTCAGCTGTGGCAGGTCATGGACGTGGACTGACGCGGGACGGGCCCCGCATGGGCGTGGCCCGCCACTGAGACCTGCATCAACTGGGCCAAAAGGATAAGAAGTTCACGAACGCCACACACATTGACCCCCACCTCCCCCAGTGCCACAATCGGGGACTTCGACCAGTCAGCCGTACAGCGTCCGGTATTTCGAACCTATTGGTGTCGTGTCCGTGCACGCGAACGACCAAGGCGAGGAGCCTGGCCGCGCCAGGCTCCTCGCCGGTGCGGCCCTGATCACCAGAAGCAGCTGGTCCCCCGGTCGCCCCCCCACCCCGCTCACCGGAGTCACGTCCATGCGCAATCCCCCGATTCACCTGCCCGCCGCCGAGGGACCCGCCCACCGCCGCTGCTCCCGACGCGCCGCGCTGCCCGCCGCGCTGGGGCTCCTGGCCTCGCTGACGCCGTGGCACAGCGCGTACGCGGCAGGCGGCAGCGGTGACATCACCGCCGAGATCCTGGCGGGCCGCGATGTGACGCTGACCGGCGACGCCCTGGTGCGTGTCCCGTCGGGGACCACGACATTCCCGGGCGTCATCAGCGGCGAGGGCACGCTGCGCATCGGCGGCACCGGCACCCTGATCCTCACCAGGGACAGCGACTTCACCCTGCCCAAGGCGCGGCAGCGGCAGTCGGCGAAGGTTCAGGGCGGCAACCATCCGTACGTCACCGTCGACCAGCCCGACCCGCCCGCCGTCACCGTCGAACGAGGTGCCACGCTGCAGTACGGGACGGGCGGCGGCACCGGGCTGATCGGCCGCTTCCCGTACAACACCCCCGGTTTCGCGCTCAACCAGGACAACATCCGCGTCGACGGCACCCTGCGCCTTTCGCTGACACGGACCTTCAACCTGGGCACCCTCAGCGGCGCGGGCCTGATCACCCAGCCCCGCGGTATGTGGGGCAAGCTCCAGCTGGCCGGGACCCATCCGTTCTCGGGCGTGATCGACAACGGCACGCAGATGGACGCCGGGGCACCCGAGTTCCCGGTGTCGCTGCCGAACGCCCACGCCGTCCTCAACCAGGGCACCTGGACCGTCGACACCCCGTTGAACCACACGATCACGCTGCGGCAGAACTTCTACCAGCGCGAGTACGGCAGCGACATCAACGTCCAGTCCCGGCCCGGCAGCAAGGTGATCCTGACCGGTCAGTACAGCCACAGCGACCAGGGCGGCGACACCGACCCCACCCTCAGCGACCCGGACATCAACTGGCGTCCGGTACCGAAGAACATCAACAAGCGCGGCACCAACATCAAGGGCGCGAACGTCCAGTGGGGCGACGGCACCACCGACAAGATCTTCATGCCCGGCACCGCGCAGACCGTCTACATCAATCTGCTGGCGGCCAGGTCCCGCTCCACGCTCGCCTTCGCCTACAACGGCCCGGTGACACTCGGCGCCCCGATCGGCGGCGGCAGGTTCCACGACACACTCTCCGCCCCGGGCCAGGGCGACATCGTCATCAAGGGCGTACACGGCAACGACGTCACCTTCGCGGCCGTCCAGCACTACAACGGCTCCACGACGATCGAGAAGGGCGCCACCCTCCGACTCGGCAGCGGAAAGGCCGGCGGTGACGGAGGGCTGCTGACGGACGCGCCCCTGTACCGGGTCGTCAACAACGGCTCCCTGATATCCCAGAACGCCACCACGCCCCTCACCCTGTCGAAGATCAGCGGCAGCGGCTCCTTCACCCAGGTAGGCGCGGCCACCACCAGCCTGACCGGAGCACTCTCCTACACCGGGCCGACGAAGGTCACCAAGGGCACCCTCGCCCTCACCGGCGCCGACAGCAGCCTGAAGTCGAGCAGCGCGGTGCTGCTCGCCGCGGCAGGCACAAAGCTGGACCTGACCAAGGCCGGTGACCAGACACTGCGGAACGTAGCTCTGGCGAAGGGCGCCACGGTCCGCTACGGCAACGAGGCGAAGCTGACCGTCGCCGACACGGCCGCGTCCGGCGACCTCTCCGGTTCCTTCCAGGGCGGCGAGCTGCGGGCCACCGGAAGCATGACCGGGGCATTCACCGTCAAGGGCGACTACACCCAGGCCCGCGAGGCGCGACTCACCGTCCGGGCCGACGGCAAGCCGCTCCACGTCACCGGCAAGGTGACCCTCGCCGGACACCTGCACGTCGACCCGAAGGCGAAGGCGCCCACGAGCGGCACCGAGACGGTACTCGTCTCCAACTCCGGCTCCGACAAGATCTCCGGCACCTTCACCGGGCTCGCAGAAGGCGCGAAGGTCACCGTGCTCGGCACCGAGTACGCCCTCACGTACAAGGGCGGCGACGGCAACGACGTGGCCCTGGCCCGCACCAAGTCCTCCGGAACACCTGCTGGCGCCGCCGAGGGAGCACCACGGAACACCCCCAACTCCTCCGCTGGCACCTCCTTCCCCTGGCGCACCACCACCCTGGCCGGCGCCCTCCCCCTCGCGGCACTCGCCCTGCTCTTCGCCGCCCGACGCCGCCGAGGCAGCCGTCGCGGCAGTCACCGGGCCCCCTGACAGCCGGGCCGCGGGTCCGCCTCACCACTCCCGCCCATGAGCCCGGACAAAACTCCTCTCCCCCCGCAAGGAGGCGTACATGGCTCACCACAACAAACACCGCATAAGCCGCCGCAGGATCCTGCAACTGACCGGAGGGCCGGCAGCGGCCGGGGCCGTGGGCGGCGAGGTCACCGCCCACGCCGCGCCGGACACCTTCACGCATCCCGGGATGCTGCACAACGAGGGTGATCTGAACCGTGCCCGCGCCCGGGTGGCCGCGGGCGACGACCCGCGGCTGGCCGGCTGACCGCCAACGCGCACTCCGCGTCGACCTGGGTGCACAACCCGCAGGTGTTCGTCTCTGGCAGTGTCTCCGTCCGCAGGCTGCCAGAGACGTCACCGCGTCCCACCGACGCCAGCAGGCCCTCGCCCAGGCGAGACTGCCTTGCCGCCACGGGCGTACCGGACAGAACACTCCCCAGCCCACCCTCGCCGACCTCGAGCAGCTGATCGCCAACAGCGGCATCGAGACCACCTTGACGGGCGAACTCCCGCCCCACATCAGCACCACGGCCCAGCGCACCATCTACCGCACGGTCCAAGAGGCTCTCACCAACGTGCGCACACGCCCCCGGCGCCCGTGCCGAGGTCCGCCTGTGGCACGACGCGCAGCACTTCGGCGTCACCGTCACCAACACCGCCCCCACCCGCCCGTCCGTCCCGCTGCCCCAGCGCCCACCACGGCCTGATCGGTCTCAAAGAACGCGCCGAACTCCTCGACGGCAGCCTCACCGCTGAGCCCACCCCGCAAGGCGGATTCAAAGTCGATCCACGGGCCCCCGCCCGGCCCGCCTGAGCACGCACCAGCGTCACGGACCCCCAAGGCCCAGCCCTGCTCGCGTACCTGGCGGAACACCTGACCACCGCTCCAGAACGCCTGACGCCCCATCAGGATGAGCGTCACGAGCGTCATTTTCCAAGCCCAACACCCGCGGCCCACCTGGCACATGGAGTGACAACGCGGGGCAGCCCTGAGCCGCGCCCCAATGCCCGCGGCACAGTGCCAGCTGGGGAGAATCTGGGGAGAATCCAGCCCGCTGGGGAGCACCTGGGGAGAATCGGGCGCACAAAGCTGCGCGACCGTGAAAGATCCAGAAAGGTGCACCAGCGCAGGTCAGGGCGCATTCGGAACACGAACCACCAGGTCAGCCGGAAGAGGAAGAGGACTTCAAGAAGATCTCGTCCTGGGCGGCGATCCTGTTCGCGCCGACCCTGGTGGGGACGATCTACGGCATGAACTTCGACCACATGCCCGAGCTGAGCTGGCGGTTCGGATACCCGTTCGCGATCGGCCTGATGGGGGTGGTCTGCGTCAGCCTGTACGTGATCTTCAAGCGGCGCGACTGGCTTTGAGGCCGGCTCCGGGGGCGGGGCGGGCCCCTAGGGGCTCTCCTCGCCCTGGGCCACCTCCACCTCGTGGTGGACGGTGAGCACGCCGGCGGTCGCGGTGGTGACCGAGAGCGCCGCGCAGGCCGCGAGGAGCAGGGCGGTCCAGCGGGCGGCGCGCGGGCGGGAGCCGGGCGGAGTCAGGAGGGCGGCGACCCGTTGGGGGACGGGGCCGGTGGTCGCGGCCGGGGTGAAGGCCGGGCGCGTGGAGCGGGAGTGCCGGCCGGCGAGGGCCGCGCGGGCGATGGCACGGGCGGTCAGGCGCCGGTCGCCGACCGCGGTGGCCGCGACCTCGTCGGCGGCGCGTTCCGCGGCGAGCCGGACGGTGGCACGGGTCGCGCGCAGGGCGGGGTGGCAGTGGGCGGCGAGTTCGGCCGCGGCGAGGGCGTAGTGGTGGCCCCCGGCGTTGTGGGCGCGCTCGTGGGCGAAGAGCGCTTCACGCTCGGCCGCGTCGAGGCTGCGCAGCATCGCGGTGGTGACCACGATGCGGTGCGGGCGTCCCGGCAGCGCGTACGCGTCGGGGTGGGGCGAGTCGATGACGCACAGGTCACCGGCGGCGGGGCGCCGGTCGGCCTGGGTGCGGGCGGCGCGGAAGGCGACGACCTGTCGTACGGCCGAACGACCGAGCGCCCAGAGCCCGACGGTCAGCACCCCGGCCGCCGACACGGCCGCGGGGACGACGACGAGGTCCGAAGGCGTGCGCAGCGGATGGACCAGTTGGCCGAGCGCGGCGAAGGCGGGAATCTTGAGCACCGCGGTCAGCACGACGGCACCGAGCGCCGCCACGCACGCCCCCGCCAGCGCGAGGCAGGCGGCGGTCAGCGCCCACAGCGCGGTGACCGGCGCGAGACGGTCGAGGGCCCGGCGCGCCACCCGCGGCACGGCCAGCGGCACCAGGAGCGGGACCAGCAGCAGAAGGATCATGCCTGCTCGCCCTCCAGCAGTCGGCGCAGCACCTCTTCGTCGTCCGGACTGAGCTGGGCGACGAACCGCGCCAGAACGGTCTCCCGGTCCGCGTCCCGGTCGAGTTCGCCGTGCATGCGCCGCGCGGTCAGCCCGGCGGCGTCGTGGACCGGGTAGTAGGCGTACCCGCGTCCCTGCTGCTCGCGGTCGACGACGCCCTTCTCGTGCAGCCGGGACAGGATGGTCGTCACCGTCGTACGGGCCAGGTCGGAGGCGAGTTCCTGCTGCACCCGGCCCGGTGTGAGCGGTGCGCCGGCGGCCCAGAGCGCGGCCATGACGGCGGCCTCCAGTTCGCCGGCCGGCCGTCGCTCGTCGTTGGTGTCGGTCATGGGAACGATCCTCCCCCCGCTATCGTCTACAGTTCAGTAGACCGTCTACAGGATTGTAGTCAACGCGGCGGGAGCCGTACCGCCGCACCCGCCGCGTCCGGACTGAGGGGCTCACGACGATGAACACACCCATGCACCTATCGTCGCAGCTCGCTGTGAACGTGCTCGACGCGCACTCACTGCTGGCCGCTTTCGGAGTGCTGGGCGTCGGTGTGGTGCTCTTCGCCGAGACGGGTCTGCTCATCGGTTTCTTCCTGCCCGGCGACTCCCTGCTGTTCACGGCGGGGCTGCTGTGCACCGGCACCGCCGACAGCGGGGTGCGGCTGTCGCTGGGGCCGCTGCTGGCCGCCGCCGCCGTGGGTGCGCTCGCCGGCGCGCAGTGCGGCTACGTGCTCGGGAGAAGAGGAGGCGGCGCGCTGCTCGCCCGCAGTTCCTCGGCCCGGCTGCACGAAGGGGCGCGGCGGGCCGAGGAACTGCTGGAGAAGTACGGCTACGCGAAGGCGATCGTGCTGGCCCGTTTCGTGCCGGTGGTGCGGACGGTGCTGAACCCGATGGCCGGCGCGCTGCGGGTGCCGGTACGCACGTTCACCGTCTGGCAGACGGCCGGCGGGCTCGCCTGGAGCCTCGGCCTCACGCTCGCCGGGTACGCGCTGGGGTCCGCGATCCCCGACGTGGACCGGTATCTGCTGCCGCTCGTGGCGGTGATCGTCGTCGTCTCGCTGATTCCGCTGGCCTCCGAGGTGTACCGCTCCCGGCGGGCGGCGAAGGCGAAGGAGGCGCGCGGATGACCATCGCACCGCGTGTGCCGCCGGTGGCGTCATGAGCCGGGGCAAGGTCGCCGATCTGGCGGGAAGCGTCGGCGTCGGAGCGCTGATGGGCTTCTGCGTGCTGACCCTGTTCCTGCTCGGCGACGGAAGCCCGCTGCCCGCCGACCACGCGCTGCACGCCTGGTCCGTGGCCCACCGCCCAGGTGTGGCCGTGGCACTGGCCCGCGCCGTCACCGCCACCGGGACGGGCCCCGTGCCGTACGCGCTCGCCGTGCTGGCCGGCGTCCTCGCGGTCCGCACCACGCGTCACCGGCTGCTCGCCGCCGGCCTCGCCGTCTGCTGCCTCGCCTCGGGACAGACCGTGCGCTACGGCATGATGACGCTGGTCGCACGGGCCCGCCCACCCCGCGCGGACTGGGAGGTGCACGCCTCCGGCTGGGCATTCCCCTCCGGACACACCACCACGGCGGCCCTCACCGCCGGGCTGCTGATCCTGGCGGTGCTTCTGCGCTCCCCGCACGGCAGGACTCTGTTCGCCGTCGCCGCGGGCTGCTGGGCCGTGCTGGTCGGACTGACCCGCGTCTATCTCGGGGTGCACTGGTTCACCGACGTGATCGGCGGCTGGCTGCTGAGCATCGGCTGGCTGGGCATGTGGCTGTGCGTTCTGGCCTGGTCGCTGCCCGACCGGTTCCTCACCCGGCCCGCGCAGGCTCCCGCCGAACCGACGGCGACCCCCGCGCGGGAGCCCGACCGGGACGGAGGATCAGGCCCAGGTGAGGTGGGGCCGCGGCCCGGGCGGGCCGAATAGGCCGGTGGTCGCGGTGACCGTGTGGCGGGGCCCGCCCGGGAGCGACCGTGTACGTGGGGGCCGTCAGCCGTTGTCGTTCCGGTCGTCCTGGGCGGTCTTCGAGTAGCCGTTCTGCCAGGCGGCCTTCGCCCCGGAGTCGCCTATCCGGTACACGTCCACGACGGCGCCCGCCGCCACCCCGACACACAGCACCGCCGCCGCGACCCGGACCACCGACGCGGACCGGGACGCGACAGGCCCGGCCTGCTCCGCCGAACCGGCCTCCGCCGCGGCCGACCTGCGGGCCGCCCACCAGACCACGATCGCCAGCAGGAACAGGCCCGCCGCCCAGGGCAGCAGTCCGTCGCCGAGTTCGGCGTGCCTGCGCACGAGGGCGGTGCCGGCCACGCGCTCCTCCAGCCACTCCCCCGCGTGCGAGGCCAGCGGCACGCTCGCCAGGGTGACCAGGGCCAGCAGCGGCAGCACGACTCCCATGCGCCGGGCGGCACTCGGCCACACCGCGCCGACCACGACCGCCAGCGCGCACAGGGGAATGAGTACGACGACGAAGTGCACGATCAGGACGTGTGCGGGCAGACCGTTGACCACGGTGAGGCTCATCGGGTGTTTCCTCCAGGAAGGGACCGGGCGAAGCCGACGCGCGCACGGTCTCCCCGTGGCGGCCGGTGGGGCGCGTCAGCCTGACACAGGAAGTTCTCAGCTTCCTCTCAGCCCGCACCGGCAACCGGGGCGAAGTACGCGACAGGACGCCGCCGTTGCCTCAGCCGACCTTGATGTGCTGGTCCATGCCGAGCTGCTGGTGACCGTCGACGGGACAGAAGACGTCGTAGGTGCCCTTCTGGAGGGTCACTGTCAGCGTCGCCGTCTGGCCGCCCTGGATGTTCTTGGTCCTGGCGTCCTGCACACCCGGCCCGTCGATGGACAGGGCGTGCGTGACCCTGCCGGCGTTGTCGGACACGAAGGTGTAGGTGCCGGGTGTGAACGACGACCGGGACAGCTTCAGCCCGTACTCGGTCTCGATGACCGTCACCCGGGTCCCGTGGCCGGCCGTGTGCGCACCGGAGCCGGACGGGCTGCTCGACTGACCGCCGCCCCCGCCGCCCCCGCCCCCGCCGCCTCCGCTGGAGCAGGCGCCGAGGACGAGAGCGGAACAGAAGGCCACCGCCGCGCCGCGGAGTGCCGTACGGGCCGTGGGTGCTGGGATCGCCATGTGGCTCACCTCCCGCGAGGCTCCCCGCGAGCGGCCGTTGTTGTCCGCGTGTGTCACGAGATGAGACCTCTCCTACGGATACGGACAGGTACGTCCTGGGGTTCAGCGACAGCGAGGGCTGCTGCTACGTTCACTGGCGTGTCGAGCGTGTCGAGCAGGGATGCTGCGGGGCTGCCGCCCGTCCCCGGGAACGGGGATCGCGCGGTGCCGTCCCGGCGGACGGCCTGCGGGGCGCCCGCCCGGCGCGACGGTGCGGCGCCCCCCGACCCGCCGAACGGTGCCGGCCGATGAGCGCGGCACCCGCGGCCTCGGCAGCTCCGGCCCGTCAGATGTGGCCCCTCTACGCGGCCGGCTTCACCACGGCCTTCGGCGCCCACGGCATCGCGGCCAACCTCGGCGGGTTCTCCCACGACGCGGTCACCTCGCTGCTGGTCCTGGGCGGGCTGCTCGCCCTGTACGACGGCGCCGAGGTGCTGCTCAAGCCGGTCTTCGGCACCCTCGCGGACCGGATCGGCGCCCGTCCGGTGCTGCTCGGCGGTCTCGTCGCGTTCGCGGCGGCCTCCGCGCTCTACGTGGTGGCGGACAGCCCCGGCTGGTTGTGGGCGGCCCGCCTCGGCCAGGGCGCCGCGGCCTCCGCCTTCTCCCCCTCCGCCTCCGCGTTGGTGGCCCGGCTCAACCCGGCCGCGAAACACGGCCGCGCCTTCGGCAGCTACGGCTTTTACAAGTCCGTCGGCTACACGCTCGGCCCGCTGCTCGGCGGCGTCCTGGTGCGGGCGGGCGGTCTCACGCTGCTGTTCGCCGTCCTCGCGGTGCTCGGCGCGGCCGTCGCCGGCTGGGCCGCGCTCGCCGTCCCCGTCGTACGCCCACTGCCGAAGGCTCGGCAGACGGTGCTGGACCTGGCCCGGCGGCTCGCCGATCCCGTCTTCCTCGCCCCGACCGCGGCGCTGGCCGCGGCGACCGCCGCGCTCTCGGTCGGCGTGGGCTTCCTGCCCGTCCTCGGGCGTGCGGCAGGACTGGGCACCGTCGCCACCGGCGCGGCCGTGTCGGTGCTCGCGGCCTGTGCGGCCGTCGTGCAGCCGCGTGCCGGTCGCGCCCTGGACGAGGGACGGCTCGCGACCCGCTCCGGTCTCGCGGTGGGGCTCTCGGTCACCGCGACCGGGCTGGCCGGCGCGATGCTGCCCGGCCTCACCGGCGTTTTGGTGGGGGCCGCACTGATCGGCGCCGGCACGGGGCTGATCACCCCGCTGGGCTTCGCCGCGCTGGCCTCCTCGACCAGTCCTGGACGCCTGGGCCAGACCATGGGCGCCGCGGAACTCGGCCGCGAACTCGGCGACGCGGGCGGCCCGTTGCTCGTCGCCGCGGTGGCCTCCCTCACCACACTGCCCTACGGCTTCGCCGCGCTCGGGATCGTCATCGGGGCGGGGGCCGTGCTGGCGTTCGGCCGTCGCCGCCCGACGTCGACCGAGTCCGCGGCGGAGGCGGAGGCGGAAACGGGCGCGGGGGCGGGGGCGGACGCGGGGACGGCGGAGGGGGACGGGTGAACGGTCACCCGGTGCGCCGCTGACACCGGTCAGTCGACGCGGCCAGCGTTCTTTCCGGGACCGCGTTCACCTCGGACGGCCCTCGCCCCGGCCCCGACCCCCGACTCCCGACCGGAGTGGGAGCCGCCCGGGTGTCCTCGCTCAGCCGGTCTCCGTCAGCGCCGTGCGCGCGGCCGTGAGGATCTCCTCGGAGAGCGGGGTGTCCCTGGTCGCGCGGGAGAGGACGAGCGCGCCGACCATCGTGCACAGCCGGGCGATTCCGTCCTGGTCCTCGGTGGCGAGCCACTCGGCGAAGTCACCCACTCCCTCGGCGTAGACCCGGTGGGCCTCGCGACTGCCGCTGTCGCGCGCCATGTCCTGGGCGAGCCCGGCGACGGGGCAGCCCTCCGCCGGGTTGTCGCGGTGCTGGACGGAGAGATAGGTGTCGACCAACGCCCGCTGAGCGGCGGCGCGTTCATCGCTGCCCGACTCGACCGCGGCCGTGCGGCTCTCGTTCAGTTCGCCGAAGGCCAGCGCGGTGGCCTCGTCGATGAGCGCCTCCTTCGAGGCGAACTGCTTGTAGAAGCCGCCGTGGGTCAGTCCGGACGCCTTCATCAGCTCGGCGACGCCGACCTGTGTGCCCTGCTCACGGAACAGCCGGGAGGCGGTCCGCACGACCCGCTCACGGTTCTCCCGCGCCTGCGCCTGTGACACGCGACCCATCGGCCACCTCCCATTTGGATGTCGGTTGCAATCTATCCTAGACTCCGGTTTAGATTGTGAGCATAATCTATTAGGGATCCGGTCGTCCGGGTCCCCCAGCACTGGGAGCGGACATGGAACTCAAGGACACCGTCGCCGTCGTCACCGGTGCCAACCGGGGCCTCGGCCGCCAGTTGGCCGCACAGCTCGTGGAGCGCGGCGCCAAGGTGTACGCGGCGGCCCGTCGGCCCGAAACAGTCGACCTGCCCGGCGTGACCCCGCTGCGCCTGGACGTGACGGACGAGGAGTCGATCCTGGCCGCCGCGCGCATCGCGTCGGACGCCACGCTGCTGGTGAACAACGCCGGCATCTCCACCGCCACACCCCTGCTCGCCGGCGACGTGGACGGGGTGCGACTGGAGATGGAGACGAACTTCTTCGGCCCGCTCGCGGTGACGCGGGCGTTCGCGCCTGTCATCGAGGGCAACGGCGGTGGCGCCGTGCTCAACGTCCTGTCGGTGCTCTCCTGGCTGCACCCCGCCGGCCTCGGCGCCTACGCGGCGGCCAAGGCGGCCGCCTGGGCGCTGACCAACGCGGCCCGGGAGGAGCTGGCCCCGCGCGGCATCAGCGTCTCGGCGCTGCACGTCGGATACATGGACACCGACATGGCCTCCGGCATCCCCGCCGACCAGAAGACCGACCCCGCGGACGTGGCCGCCCAGGCGCTGGCCGGCCTCGAACAGGGCCTGACCGAGATCCTCGCCGACGACACGACGCGGTACGTCAAGCAGACCCTCGCGACGGCGCCGAGCGCGGCCTGACGTGGCTGCACGACCGCCCCCGGGACGTCATCCCGGGGACGGTCGCTTTCTGTATGCAGTCCGCAGTCCACCGTGGGCAGTACACGGGCCGCAGCGCATGGGCCGCCGTGCGCGGGCCTCCGTACGCGGTGCGCCGTACACAGTTCGTTGTACGCAGTGCGCGATAAACAGTTCGTTGTATGCAGTGAGCCGTACACAGGTCACGGCACACGACCTGCCGTACACAGCCCACAGCCCACAGCCGCCGAACCGTGCCTGCGACTTCGACTGCGCCCGCACATGCACCTGCGCTGTGCCCCCGCCGCTCAAGGTCCTGGTCGGCAAGCGGCACGCACCACGCCCCAGGCACCGGCGCGCCCCCTACATGTTGATCATGTGACCGGCGAGTCCGTGGACCGCCTCCTTGACCGCTTCGCCCAGCGTCGGGTGGGCGTGGACGTTGCGGGCCACCTCGTGGACGGTGAGGTCCCACTGCTGGGCCAGGGTCAGCTCGGGCAGCAGCTCGGTGACGTCCGGGCCGATCAGGTGCCCCCCGATCAGCTCGCCGTGGCGGCCGTCGCTGATGAGCTTCACGAAGCCGCTCGCGTCGCCCAGACCGTGCGCCTTGCCGTTGGCGGTGAAGGGGAACTTGACCACCCGCACGTCGAAACCCTTCTCCCGGGCCTGCGCCTCGGTCCAGCCGAAACTGGCGATCTGCGGCTGGCAGAAGGTGGCGCGCGGGATCATCGCGTAGTCGAGTTCCATCGTCTCGGCGTCGGCGAGGGTCTCCGCGGCGACCATGGCCATCGCCTCGGCGGCGTGCGCGAGCATCAGCTTGGCGGTGACGTCCCCGATGGCGTAGAGATGCGGGACGGAGGTACGGCAGCGGCCGTCGACGTCGATCGCGCCGCGTTCGGTGAGGGCGACGCCCGTGTTCTCCAGGCCGTAGCCGGTCACGTTGGGGGCGAAGCCGATGGCCTGGAGGACCTTGTCGGCCTCCAGGACCTGCTGGGCGCCGTCCTTGCCGGTGACCGTGACCCGGACCTGCGGGCCCGACTCGTCGATGGACTCCACCCGGGTTGAGGTGAGGACGTCGATGCCCAACTTGCGGTACTGACGGGCGAGTTCGGCGGAGATCTCGGCGTCCTCCAGGGGTGCGACCCGGTCGAGGAACTCGACGACGGTGACCTTCACGCCGTAGTTGTGCAGGACGTAGGCGAACTCGATGCCGATCGCGCCGGCGCCCGCGATCACGATGGACCGCGGGAGCTCCTCGGCGAGGATCTGCTCCTCGTACGTCACCACGCGGGAGGTGCGGCGGGTGCCGGGGAGCAGTTTGGGGGTGGCGCCGGTGGCGATGACGCAGTGGTCGAACGCGATGGTCCGCGTCGAGCCGTCGAACTCCGCCACGTCGAGGGTGTGCGGATCACGGAACGTGCCGCGCCCGCTGATCTCCGTGATCTTGTTCTTCTTCATCAGGTAGTGGACGCCCTTGACCCGGCCGTCGGCCACCTTGCGGCTGCGCCGGAACGCCTCGCCGTAGTCGAAGGAGACCTCGCCGTCGACCTTGATGCCGAAGGTCTTCGCCTCGCGGGTGAAGATGTGCGCCAGTTCGGCGTTGCGCAGCAGCGCCTTGGTGGGGATGCAGCCGACGTTCAGGCAGACGCCGCCCCAGTACTTCTCCTCGACGACCGCGACTTTCTTGCCCAGTTGGGCAGCGCGGACCGCGGCGACGTACCCGCCGGGTCCGGCCCCGAGGACGACGACGTCGAAGTGCTCGCCCTGCTCATCCATGGAACGTTCCTTTCTGGTGGGAGCGACGCCGCCTCCTGCGAGACCCGCCCCGCTCCCGGCGGACAGCCTGTGCAACCCATTCAACCTCCGGGACGAGCGCGTACCCCGCAACACAACCGACCCTGACGGCCGTCACGTCGTCTCGTCGTCACCCGATGCGGCACCTCCCCCTTCAGCCGGGACCACCTCACCCACCGTCCCGGCATCCGCCAGTGCTCTACGCTGGCCGCGTCCGTTCACGACGACGTTGACCCGCGACGACTTCCACGGCCACCCGAAGTACGGCGGTGTCGCCTTCGCATGCGGCGCCCCGAGTCCACCGCAGGTCGGGGGACGGAAGATCGGCGTCGCCAACGCCTTCCGCCGCGACCGACCGACCGACAAGTGCCCCGTCTGGAAGCATCCGTGACCGATCCCGAAGACCGCGAGCAGCAGGCGGACATGACCCGCCGCCTGCTATACCACCTGAACGCTCCGGTCGCCGAGTACTGCCGCCTGCGCGGCGTACTGCCCGCGCCCGGCGCCGTACGTGTCGCCATCCGCGCCGGCGACGACGAGCACCGCCGGGACTTCCTGTACGAGATCCCCCACGACACGGTGAGCCCGTACCACGTCCCCGGCCTGCTGCGCACCGTCCTGACCGGACCCCAGCTCTACAGCAGCAGCGATGTCAGCGAGGTCATGGGGATGACCCTCATCCGTCTGCGCCCGGAGGAGATCACTCCGGACCCGGAACCCGAACAGGGTAGGGCACTCACGGCCGTTCACGCCCTGGCGGCCCCCGGCGACGACGAGGACCCCTTCCTGATCGGCTTCCTGATGCACGGCGACGGTCTGCTGCGTCTGTACGTGCGGCGTCCCGACCGGCCCGGCATCCTCGGCGCCGACATCCGCCTGACCGCGACACCCGCCACGGCGCTCCTCGCTTCGCTCCCCTCCCTCGTCGGGGAGGAGCAGTACCGGCGGCCGGCCCCGGACGACCCGCACTGCGATCTCCTGGTCGACCTGACCAACTGGTAGATCAGGGCGCAGCGTCAGCCCGGACCGTCTGAGCCGTCCCGGACGGAGTCGCGCGGCTACTGCGTCACAGCCTCCCCCTTCTCCACCTCCCGGACCAGGTCGATCGCCCGGCCCAGGGTGGTGAGTCGGGCGTCGAGGGTCTCGCCTGCGGGGTAGAGGCGGACGGTGTCGACGCCGGCCTCGCGCCATACGCGCAGGCGTTCGCGGACCATGGCCTCGGTGCCGATCAGGGTGGTCGCCAGGACCATCTCGTCGGTGACGAGGCCGGCGGCGCCGTCGCGGTCCCCGGCCTGCCAGCGGTCGCGGACCTCGGCCGCGACGTCCGCCCAGCCCTGCCGGCTGTAGGCGCTGTTGTAGTAGTTCGTCGTCGCGGAGCCCATCCCGCCCAGGCTGAAGGCGAGTTCCTTCTTGCGGCCGGCCACCATGGCGCGCAGCGCGTCCTCGTCGTCGGCGAAGGCGACCTCGGCGCCCTGGCAGATGTCGAGGTCGGCGCGGGTACGGCCGGACGCGGCGAGGCCCTCGTCTATGTGGTCGAAGTAGGCGGCCTTGGCGCCTTCGGGCACGAAACTGGTGCCCAGCCAGCCGTCGGCGACCTCACCGGTCAGGTGCAGCATCTTCGGTGAGAGGGTCGCCAGGTAGACGGGGATGTCGTGGTCGGAGCGCATCGACAGACGCATGGGCTTCGCCTCCCCGCCCGGCAGCGGGATCTGGAACTCCCGTCCGGAGTAGGAGAGTTTCTCGCCCGAGGCGGCCCGGCGCACGATGTCGACGGTCTCCCGCATCCGGGACAGCGGCCGGGCGAAGGGCACGCCGTGCAGCCCTTCGATCACCTGCGGCCCGGAGGGGCCGAGGCCGAGCAGGAAGCGGCCTTCGGAGATCTGCGACAGTGTGATCGCGGCGCGGGCGATGGCCGCCGGGGTACGGGTGCCGAGCTGGATGATCCCGGAGCCGAGGAGCAGGCGTTCGGTCCTGGCGGCGAGGTAGCCGAGCGGTGACGGCGCCTCGGAGCCCCAGGCCTCCGCGACCCAGCAGATGTCCAGGCCGAGCCGCTCCGCCTCGGTGACGTAGTCGACGGTCTCCCGCCAGTCGCCCCCGGACGCCTCGATCGTGGTGGACGTACGCATCACAGACTCGCCTCTCCCGGCGCCTGGGCATCCTCTGCCAGCTTCTTGATCGCTTCGACGGTGGCGGCCATGTTGGCCTCGAACTCCCGCATGCGTACGAAGACGATCTTCTGTTCCTTGTCCGGCATGCTGTCGATGGCGAAGGACAGGCCGGAGCGGCCCGGCCCCATCTGCATCCACTGCCGCAGCAGCGTGCCGCCGTTCCCGGGTTCCAGGGTGAAGCGCCAGATCGCCGTGGGGTGGTGCGGGTCCTCCACCGCCCAGGCGAGCCGGCGGTACGGCTCGTACTCGACGATGTGGGACGTGGTGGCCCACTCCCCCAGCGACGCGTGGCTGCTCCGGCCGACGAAACGGGCGCCCAGCGCGGGCGCGTCGCGGCCGTCCAGCCATTCCACCGACTGCAGTTCGGAGCTGGTCCTCGGCATCAGCTCGATGTCGGACACCAGCGTCCAGACCCGCTCCGGCGGGGCGGCGATCCAGGTCCGCACCTCGACCGTCGGCTTGTCCGCATAGCGCGCTCCCGTCCACTCCATGATCCTGCGGCCCTCCCCGCTCTTGAAGCCTCGCCATCCCGTGAGGCCCTGACCAGTAAAGTTGCGTAGATAGACTAACTTGTCAAGGGTGGACGGACCCCGGCGCGACCGCCGAGGACCCATCGGGGAACCGTGGGGCGTCCGCCGGGTCAGCCCGTGAACCGCTCGCGCACGTCGGGTCGTTCGGCCAGGTGCGGCGGGTAGCCGGGGCCCATCCGGGCGCGGGTGTTGTCGGCGGTCATCGGCTCGCCGCAGTCCGCGCACACCACCTCGGCGTGGCTCTCCCGGCCGCACGTCTCGTGCAGCGTGGTGACCGGCGGGCCCGCCTCTCCGGCCAGCCAGCGGTCGCCCCACCGGTTCATCACCAGCAGGACGCCGTAGAAGTCGCGGCCCTTCTCGGTGAGGACGTAGTCGTACCTGACCGGTTCCGTCTGGTACGGCCGTTTCTCCAGCAGCCCCTCGTCCACCAGGCGGCGCAGCCGGTCCGTCAGGGTGTTGCGGGCGATCCCCAGCGCCTGCTGGAACGCGTCGAAGCGCTGGATGCCGTAGAACGCCTCGCGCAGCACCAGTGGGGTCCACCAGTCCCCCAGGAGGTCCATGGTCCGGGCGATGGAGCAAGGCCACTGCGCAAAGGATGTCCGCCTCATGGCGGCCAGCATACGGCGCGTTGCGCGATGAGACCCAGCAGGTGAGCTGCGGTTGCGGGCTCGACGGGGACGGCGACCCGACCTCGACGGCCATGGCGCCTCGACCCTCGCGCATGTGACCCGGAGCACAAAGAAAACGGTGCCGTTTCGATAGTGGCGGGGCTAGTCTGAGGATCCAAGGTGAACGATACCGTTTCGTTCAGACGGGAGGGCTCATGCCCGAGCGACACCCCGGGCCGTCCACGGCGAGCGGGCTCTCCCCGGCGAGAGCGACCGGCACGACCGCGGTCCTCGTCGTCAGCGACCAGGCACTGCAACGCCTCGGACTGCGCATGCTCCTCACCGCACAGAGCGGTCTGAGCGTCGCCGGCGAGGCGTCCGGCGGCACCGAGGCGGTCCGCGCGAGTGACGAACTGCGCCCCGACGTCGTCCTGTTGGACGGCCGCATGCCCGACGGCGGGAGCGGCACGAACGACCTGGACGGTACGGCCGTCATCGCCACCATTCGCCGGATCACCCACCCCCGCGCCCTGCTCGTCCCGCCGGTCCGCGGTTCCGCCGGAGCCGGCGGACACGCGCCCCGCCTGCTGCTTCTGGGCACCGGCGGACTCGACGCATACGCTCACGCCGCCCTGCGCGCGGGCGCCGGCGGGTTCCTGCCCGAGAACGCGCTGCCCGCCGAACTCGTCGCCGCCGTGCGCGCGGTCGCCGCCGGGAACGCCGTCATCCCGCCCGGCCTGACCCGCGAGCTCATCGACGTGGTGCGCAGACAGGGCCCCGCCCCGACGACCGGCCAGGAACTGCGCCTCGGATCCCTGACCGGGCGTGAGCGCGACGTGCTGACCGCGGTCGCCTCCGGCTGGTCCAACGCCGAGATCGCACGGCGCCTGTCCATCGCCCCGACCACGGTGAAGTCCCACGTCAGCAACATCCTGACCAAGATCGGCGCACGGGCCCGGGTGCAGGCGGTCGTCTTCGCCTACGAGTCGGGACTGGTACGGCCCCCCTGACGCCCCCGGGCGATCCGACGCCTTCCGCCCGCGACGGCCACACCGGCCGGTCCTGGCGAAACCGTTGACCGGGACATGCCCCGCCCCTATCTTCTGATCGAATTCACGAACCACGTTCGATATTACGGACAGGAACGGTCGCGTATGCCTCGAATGCCCCATCCGCATGCCCCGCCGCGCCCGGGACGATCCGGTCCCCGGCGTCCGGCCCCGCTGCTCCTGTGTGTGCTCACCGCGCTGGTCGCCCTGGTGGCGTTCACGCAGCCGGCCACCGCCGCGGCGGGTCGGCCGTACACCAACCCGCTCAAGTCGTCCAAGGGCGCCGACCCCTGGCTCCAGTACCACGACGGAAACTACTACCTGATCACCACGACGTTCACCGGCGTCCTCGGCATACGCAAGTCGCCGACGCTCGCGGGCCTCGCCACGGCACCCACCGTCCAGGTGTGGTCCGACACCACCTCGACGCGCGACACCAACATCTGGGCGCCCGAGCTCCACCTCTTCGACGGCCACTGGTACCTGTACTACTCCGCCGCCCAGAGCGGCGTGGCCTGTTGCGACTCGCAGCGCACGCACGTCCTGGAGAGCGCCGGCACCGACCCGCTGGGTCCCTACACCTACAAGGGCTCGCTCACCGGGTCGAACCTCTCGCCGGGCGGCTGGCTGATCGACGCCACCGTGCTCCAGGCGAAAGGCAGCCTGTACCTCGTCGGCAGCGGGTCGGTGAACGGCAGCACCCAGAGCCTGGTCATCGCGCCGATGAGCAACCCGTACACCCTGGCGAGCCGTTCCTTCACGGTCATCTCCAGCCCCACCCTCAGCTGGGAGACCTCGGGCGCGCCGGTCAACGAGGGCCCCGAGCCGCTTTACCACGACGGCCGCACCTTCCTGACCTACTCGGCGAGCTACTGCCAGACCCCCGACTACAAGCTCGGGCAGCTGGAGTTGACCGGTTCCGACCCGCTGAGCCCGGCGTCCTGGACCAAGAAGCAGACGCCCGTCTTCCAGCGCGCGGACGCAGGCGGCGTGTACGGCCCCGGGCACAACGGATTCTTCACCTCGCCCGACGGCACCGAGAACTGGATCGTCTACCACGCCAACTCCTCCGCGAACGGCGGCTGCGGCAACGGACGGACCACCCGCGCCCAGAAGTTCACCTGGAACGCGGACGGCACGCCGAACTTCGGCACGCCCGTCGCCCTCGGCGCCTCGCTGCCCGGCCCGTCCGGTGAGACGGCGGCGACGCCGACCTCGTACACCCTGGTCAACCGCAACAGCGGCAAGTGCCTGGACCTCGCGGGCGGCAGCGGCGCCGACGGGACCGAGGTCCTCCAGTGGACCTGCACCGGCGGCACCAACCAGAAGTGGCGGATCGAGGACCAGGGGGACGACACCAGCCGGCTGGTCGACGTCGCCACCGGCGGCGTGCTCGACGCGGCCGACTGCTCCACCGCCGACGGCGCCGATCTGCGGCAGTGGTCCTGGCTGAACAACACGTGCCAGCGCTTCCGGCTGGTCTTCACCGCCACGGGCGACTACGTGCGGATCGTCAACGAGAACAGCGGCAAGGTCGCCGACGTGGCCGACTGCGGCACCGCCGACGGCACCGACGTACGGCAGTGGACGTGGTTGAACAACACCTGCCAGCAGTGGCGCCTGGTCCCCACGACCTGACCGAACCTTCCCCCCACCTGGAGAACTCCCTTGAGACGTAACGCCGTTCGGCTGCTCCTCGCCGTCCTCGTGGCGGTGGCGGGCTGCCTCGCCGGCCCGCTGGGCACCGCCCGGGCCGCCGTGCCCGACTCCCCCGCCGTGACGTACACCAACCCGATCGCGGAGAAGCGCGCCGACCCGCACATCTTCCGGCACACCGACGGCTACTACTACTTCACGGCGACCGTGCCCGAGTACGACCGCATCGTGCTGCGCCGGGCGACCACACTCCAGGGCTTGTCGACCGCGCCCGAGACGACGATCTGGACCAAGCACGCAAGCGGGGTGATGGGCGCCCACATCTGGGCTCCGGAGATCCACTTCATCGACGGCAAGTGGTACGTGTACTTCGCCGCCGGGTCCACGAGCGACGTGTGGGCCATCCGGATGTACGTCCTGGAGGGCACCGGCGCCAACCCGCTCACCGCCGCCTGGACGGAGAAGGGCCAGATCACCACCCTGTGGGAGAGTTTCTCCCTCGACGCCACCACCTTCGTGGTGAACGGCGTCCGCTATCTGGCCTGGGCGCAGCACGACCCGTCCCTCGACAACAACACCGACCTGTACCTCGCCAGGATGGCCAACCCCTGGACGATCAGCGGCACTCCGGTGCGGTTGTCGCGGCCCACGTACTCCTGGGAGACGACCGGATACAAGGTCAACGAGGGCCCGGCGGTGATCCAGCACGGCGGCAAGGTGTTCATGTCGTACTCGGCGAGCGCCACCGACAGCAACTACTGCCTGGGACTGCTGAGCGCCTCCGCGAGCGCCGACCTGCTCGACGCGGCGTCCTGGAGCAAGAGCCCGACGCCGGTGTTCACGAGCAACGCCAACACCGGCCAGTACGGGCCGGGTCACAACTCCTTCACCGTCTCGGAGGACGGCCGGAGCGACATCCTCGTCTACCACGACCGCAACTACCGTGACATCAGCGGCGATCCGCTCAACGACCCCAACCGGCGCACCCGTGTGCAGAAGCTGTACTGGAAGGCCGACGGCACCCCGGACTTCGGTGTGCCGGTGGCCGACGGGGTGACGCCGCAGCGCCTGTCCTCGTACAACTTCCCGTCGCGGTTCGTCCGCCACCACGACTACCGCGCCCGGATCGACGCGGACGTCTCCCCGCTGGCGGACTCGCAGTTCCGTGTGGTCGCGGGGCTGACGGGCAGCGGGACGGTCTCGCTGGAGTCGGCGAACCTTCCCGGCTACTACCTGCGGCACCGCAACTTCGAGGTGTGGCTGGAGAAGGACGACGGCACGGCGTCGTTCGCCGCCGACGCGGCGTTCTACCGGCGGGCGGGGCTGGCCGACCCGGCGGGCGTGTCCTACGAGTCGTACAACTACGCGGGCCGCTACGTCCGTCACTACGACTACCTGCTGTACGTGCAGAATCCGGGCACGGCGACCGACAGGGGGGACGCCACGTTCTACACCCAGTGACCAGCGGGTGATCGACCCGACCGGGGCCCGACCCGCCCGTCAGTACGGGGGGTGTCCGGGCACTCGGGGCGCGTCCGCCGCGGCCTCGGAGCCGAGCACGGCCGGACGGCTTCCGGCCGTTTTCTGAGTCAACCGCCCTGCCGGGGAGGCCAGTCGGGCCTGCGCCGAGCCACTATACACCTCGTATATACTCGATGTGTATAGTCCGGACATGCCTTCATCGAACAAGAAGACGGAAAGAACGAGCGGCGGGTTGCGTGCCGCCGCCCTGTTCGCCGCGGCCACCGCACTGGCGCTGTCCCTCACCGGGTGCGCGAACGTCGACGCCGTCGCGCCGAGCGCCGCCCGGACCCAGGCGGCCGGCGGCGCTCCGGCCCGCTTCGGCAGCGTGGACTGCCGGGAGGCCAAGTGCATCGCCCTGACCTTCGACGCGGGACCCAGCGAGAACACCGCCCGCCTCCTGGACATCCTCAAGGCCAAGCGCGTCCCGGCCACCTTCTTCCTGCTGGGCAAGCGGCACATCGACACGTACCCGGACCTCGTGCGGCGGATGGCGGCCGAGGGGCACGAGGTGGCCAGCCACACCTGGGACCACAAGATCCTCACCCGCATCGCACCGGACGCGATACGCGCCGAACTGGAGCGCCCCAACCGGGAGATACAGCGCCTCACCGGACGGCGCCCCACCCTGATGCGGCCGCCCCAGGGCCGTACCGACGACACGGTGCACAAGATCTGCCGCGAGCTGGGCCTCTCCGAGGTGCTGTGGAGCGTGACCGCCAAGGACTACACGACGACCGACTCGGACCTGATCACCCGCCGTGTCCTCGCCCAGTCGTCCCGGGACGGGATCATCCTGCTGCACGACATCTACCAGGGCACCGTCCCCGCCGTGCCCGGCATCATCGACGCCCTCAAGGAGCGGGGGTACGTGTTCGTGACCGTGCCGCAGCTGCTGGCGCCGGGGACGGCCGAACCGGGCAAGGTGTACCGGCCCTGAGGCGTCTCGCCAGCCGCCGGCAGCCGCCGTAGGGATCGTCCCGTCCGCGCGCGCCCGACGCGCGCGGGCCGCCCTCCCGGCTACGCCGGCGCGCCCACACGACATGGGGCCATGCGTGTGAGCCGGCCCCGAAGGCGTGGACGCACGGGTCGGGCTGCCTAAGATCCTTCCGTGGTCAACATCCTCATCGAACGTACGGCTCCGCTCTCCCCGGAGGAGGCGTGGCGCCGGCTCACGGAGTGGCCCCGCCACGGTGAGGTGGTCCCGCTGACCCGGGTCAGCGTGCTCACGCCCCCGCCGACGCACGAGGGGACACGCTTCGTCGCCCGGTCGGGACTCGGCCTCCTGTCGGTCGACGACCTGATGGAGGTGACGGTCTGGCGCCCTCCGGTGGACGGCGAACCCGGCCTGTGCCGGATCGAGAAGCGCGGCCGGATCGTCAGGGGCTGGGCCGAGATCGAGGTGCGGCCGGGGCCCGGGGGCCGCGCGCGCGTGCTGTGGCGCGAGGACGTCAGCGTCCGCCCGCTGCCCGGCCTCGCCGACCCCGCGCTCGGTGCCGCCGCCCGGTACGTCTTCGGACGGGCGGCGAACCGGCTGCTCAGGACGCCCTGACAGCGGACGGCCGGGGTCCGCTGGAACCCGCCGGGGCCGGTTCAGGCCACCGACCCGATCCGCCCCGCCGGCGCCCGAGCGGTGTCCGCCGGGTCGTGGTGGATCGGGGTGTGGGCGCCGGTCAGCGGGACACCGCTGCCGCCACGCCGGTGCGCGACGATCTCCGCTGCGATCGACAAAGCCGTCTCCTCGGGGGTACGGGCGCCGAGGTCGAGGCCGATCGGGGACCTCAGCCGGGTCAGCTCCAGCTCGCTCACGCCGCTCTCCCGCAGCCGCGCCTCCCGGTCGAGGTGGGTGCGGCGCGAGCCCATGGCGCCGACGTACGCCACCGGCAGGCGCAGCGCGAGCCGCAGCAGGGGGATGTCGAACTTGGCGTCGTGGGTCAGGACGCACAGCACCGTGCGGGCGTCCACGGACGTCCGCTCCAGATAGGTGTGGGGCCACTCGACGACGATCTCGTCGGCCTCCGGGAAGCGGGTCCGGGTGGCGAACACCGGGCGGGCGTCGCACACCGTCACGTGAAAGCCGAGGAACCTGCCGACCCTGACCAGGGCGGACGCGAAGTCGATCGCGCCGAACACGATCATCCGGGGCGGCGGCACGGACGACTCCACCAGCACCGTCAGCGGCGCCCCGCAGCGCGAGCCCCGCTCACCGATCTCCAGGGTGCCGGTGCGGCCGGTGTCCAGGAAGGCGGCGGCCTCGGCGGCGATCGTGCGGTCCAGTTCGGGATGGGCGCCGAAACCGCCGTCGTAGGAGCCGTCGGGGTGTACGAGCAGGGCGCGGCCGGTCAGTTCCGCCGGGCCGGTCACGATCCGGGCCAGCGCCGCCGCCCGTCCGCGGGCGGCGGCTGACAGCGCGGCGGCGGCCACGGTACGGACCGGGTCGCCGGCCCGTACCGGAGTGACGAGGACGTCGATGACACCGCCGCAGGTCAGCCCCACGGCGAAGGCGTCCTCGTCGCTGTAGCCGAAGCGCTCGATGACCGTGTCCCCGTCCTGAAGCGCCTGCCGGCACAGCTCGTAGACGGCGCCCTCCACACAGCCCCCGGAGACCGAGCCGATCGCCGTGCCGTCGGCGTCCACCGCGAGGGCGGCGCCCGGCAGCCGGGGGGCGCTGCCCCCGACGGCCACCACCGTGGCGACGGCGAAGTCGCGGCCCTGCCCGACCCACCGGTCGAGCTCCTCGGCGATGTCCAGCATCTTCGGTCTCCTTGCCAGGGGTGAGTGTCGGAATGGGGCGGCCGGCCTGTTCCTAGTGAACGCCCAGCCAGCCCTCAATCGGGTAGAGGGCGAAATAGACCAGGAAGATCACTGCCAGGCCCCACATGAAGGCCCCGATCTCCCGCGCCCTGCCCTGGGCGACGCGGATGGCGACGTAGGCGATGACACCGGCCGCGACGCCCGCCGTGATGGAGTACGTGAACGGCATGATCACGACGGTCAGGAAGACCGGGATCGCGGTGGCCCGGTCCGCCCAGTCGACGTGCCGGGCGTTCGTCATCATCATCGCCCCGATGACCACCAGGGCGGCGGCGGCCACCTCGCCCGGCACGATCGCCGTCAGCGGGGTGAAGAACAGACAGGCGGCGAAGAACAGGCCGGTGACCACGGAGGACAGCCCCGTGCGGGCGCCCTCGCCGACCCCGGTCGCGGACTCGACGAACACGGTCTGCCCCGACGCGCCCGCCACGCCGCCGATCGCGCCGCCCGCGCCGTCGATGAACAGCGCCTTCGACAGGCCCGGCATCCTGCCCTGCCGGTCGGCGAGTCCGGCCTCCGTGCCGACGCCGATGATCGTGGCCATGGCGTCGAAGAAGCCGGCCAGCACCAGCGTGAACACGATCATGCCGACCGTCATCGCGCCGACCTGACCCCAGCCGCCGAACTCGACCTTCCCGAAGAGCGAGAAGTCCGGCATCGAGACCGCGCTGCCGTGCAGGGCGGGGGCTCCGCTCGCCCACTGCTTCGGGTCGACGACCCCGAGCGCGTTGAGCAGCACGGCCAGCACGGTGCCGCCGACGATGCCGAACAGGATGGCGCCGGGCATGCCCCGCGCCTGGAGCATGAAGATCGCCAGCAGGGTGACGGCGAAGAGTAGGACGGGCCAGCCGGACAGTTCGCCGGCCGGGCCGAGGGTGACCGGGGTCGCCTCGCCCTGGTGCACGAAGCCGGCCTTCACCAGGCCGATCAGGGCGATGAACAGGCCGATGCCCATGGTGATGCCGTGCTTGAGCGCGAGCGGGATCGCGTTCATGATCATCTCGCGCAGGCCGGTGACGACCAGCAGCATGATGACCACGCCGTACAGCACGCACATCCCCATGGCCTGCGGCCAGGTCATCTGGGGGACGACCTGCGAGGACAGCACTCCGGACACCGAGAGGCCCGCGGCGAGCGCCAGGGGCACCCTGCCGAAGAAGCCCATCAGGAGCGTGGTGAGGGCCGCGGCGAACGCGGTCGCGGTGATCAGGGCGTTCTGGCCGAGCGCGTGCCCCGCCACGTCCTTGCCGGACAGGATCAGCGGGTTGAGGAGGAGGATGTACGCCATCGCCATGAAGGTGGTGACGCCGCCGCGCACCTCACGCGCGACCGACGAGCCGCGCCGGGTTATGTGGAAGTACCGGTCGAGCCAGGACCGGCCGGCCGGGACGAGGGTTCCCTCACCCGCGTCGTCGGCGACGGTCTCCGGCTCCAGGGACTGCTGGGTCATGTGGGCCTACTCCCAAGGTTCACAGGGACACCCGCGGTCGCCTGCGGCGGTTGCGGGATTTGGGAATGGACGGCCCGGGGGACGGCCCGAGACGAACGTGATCGTTTCAACTGTGCGGTCCCGCAACGGAGTCGGCCCGGTGGAGCGGAGATCCGGTGCGGGGTGCCGCCGCGTCGGCCGTGCGGTCCGGGGGTTTCCCGGACCCGGTGCACGGCCCCTCGCGGCGGCGGGCGGACGCTACGCCGTACCCGTCAGGTGTTCGGGGCGTACCGGCGTCCGGTTCAACTCCAGACCCGTCGCGGCGCGGATCGCCGCGAGGACGGCCGGGGTCGAGGACAGGGTGGGTGCCTCGCCGACCCCGCGCAGCCCGTACGGCGCGTGGTCGTCGGCGAGTTCGAGGACGTCGACCGGGATGGTCGGCGTGTCGAGGATGGTGGGGATCAGGTAGTCCGTGAAGGAGGGGTTCTTCACCTTCGCCGTCCTCGGGTCGACGATGATCTCCTCCATGACCGCGACGCCGAGCCCCTGGGTGGTGCCGCCCTGGATCTGACCGATGACGGACAGCGGGTTGAGCGCCTTGCCGACATCCTGGGCACAGGCCAGTTCGACGACCTTGACCAGGCCGAGCTCGGTGTCCACCTCGACGACGGCGCGGTGCGCGGCGAAGGAGTACTGGACGTGGCCGTTGCCCTGTCCGGTGCGCAGGTCGAAGGGTTCGGTCGGCCGGTGCCGCCACTCGGCCTCGACCTCGACCGCCTCGTCCTCCAGGACGTCCACCAGGTCGGCGAGGACCTCGCCGCCGTCGGTGACGACCTTGCCGCCCTCCAGGACCAACTCGGCGGTGGCCCAGGCGGGATGGTGGGTGCCGAACCTGCGGCGGCCGAGTTCCAGGACCTTCTCGCGGACCAGCTCGCAGGAGTTCCTCACGGCGCCGCCGGTGACGTACGTCTGACGTGAGGCGGACGTCGAACCGGCGCTGCCCACCCGGGTGTCGGCCGGCTGGATGGTCACCTGCGCGACCCCCAGCTCGGTGCGGGCGATCTGCGCGTGGACGGTGACCCCGCCCTGGCCGACCTCCGCCATCGCGGTGTGCACGGTGGCCACCGGTTCGCCGCCGACGACCTCCATGCGGACCCGGGCGGTCGAGTAGTCGTCGAAGCCCTCGGAGAAGCCGACGTTCTTGATGCCGACCGCGTAGCCGACTCCCCGTACGACGCCCTCGCCGTGCGTGGTGTTGGACAGACCGCCGGGCAGCTGCCGTACGTCCGCGCCCTCGCTGCTCTCCCACTGGCGCGCGGGCGGCAGGGGCATCGCCTTGACGCGGCGCAGGAGTTCGGCCACCGGGGCCGGCGAGTCGACCGCCTGCCCGGTCGGCAGCAGGCTGCCCTGGGTCATCGCGTTGCGCTGCCTGAACTCGACCCGGTCCAGGCCCACTTCGTCGGCGAGCTTGTCCATCTGGGCCTCGTAGGCGAAGCACGCCTGGACCGCGCCGAAGCCTCGCATGGCGCCGCAGGGCGGGTTGTTGGTGTAGAGGGCGATGGCCTCGATGTCGACGTCGTCGACGACGTAGGGGCCGACGCCGAGCGAGGAGGCGTTGCCGACGACCGCGGGGGACGCGGAGGCGTAGGCGCCGCCGTCGAGGACGATGCGGCACTTGACGTGCGTCAGCCTGCCGTCGCGGGTGGCGCCGTGCTCGTAGTACAGCTTGGCCGGGTGCCGGTGGACGTGGCCGAAGAAGGACTCGAAGCGGTTGTAGACGATCTTCACGGGCCGGCCGGTGCGCAGCGCCAGCAGACAGGCGTGGATCTGCATCGACAGGTCCTCGCGGCCGCCGAACGCGCCGCCGACGCCGGACAGCGTCATCCGGACCTTGTCCTCGGGCAGGCCGAGCACGGGCGCGATCTGGCGCAGGTCGGAGTGCAGCCACTGGGTGGCGACGTAGAGGTCGACGCCGCCGTCCTCGGCGGGCACCGCGAGACCGGACTCGGGGCCGAGGAACGCCTGGTCCTGCATGCCGAAGGTGTACTCGCCCTCGACCACGAAGTCCGCGCGTTCCCGGGCGGAGGCGACGTCGCCGCGAACGATCGGCTGGCGGTGCACGATGTTGGGGTGCGGGACGTGCCCGACGTGGTGGTCGTCGCGGTTCTCGTGGATCAGGACGGCGTCCGGCGCGGTCGCGGACGCCTCGTCGGTGACGACGGGCAGTTCGCGGTACTCGACCCGGATCCTGGCGGCGGCGCGGCGGGCGGTCTCCGGGTGGTCGGCGGCGACGACGGCGACCGGCTCGCCGTGGTGGCGCACCTTGCCGTGCGCGAGGACCGGGGTGTCCTGGATCTCCAGGCCGTAGGTGCGCACGTCGGTCGGCAGGTCGTCGTACGTCATGACGGCGTGCACGCCCGGGAGTTTCAGCGCCTCGCTCGTGTCGATGGAGACGATCTCGGCGTGCGCGACCGTGGAGCGCAGGATCTGGCCCCACAGCATGTCCTCGTGCCACATGTCGGACGAGTACGCGAACTCGCCGGTGACCTTGAGGGTGCCGTCCGGGCGGAGCGTGGACTCACCGATGCCGCCCTTGGCCGGGGAGCCCTGGGTGACCTTGGTGGGGGTGCCGAGGGGAGCGCCGGTGGGCGCGGCGTCACGGGGCATCGTCAGACCGCCTCTCCCTGTCGGGCGGCCGCCAGGCGGACCGCGTCCATGATCTTCTCGTAGCCGGTGCAGCGGCACAGGTTGCCGGAGAGCGCCTCGCGGATGTCCGCGTCGCTGGGGTTGGGGTTGCGCTCCAGCATCTCGTCGGCGGCGACCAGCAGCCCCGGGGTGCAGAAGCCGCACTGGACGGCGCCGGCGTCGAGGAACGCCTGCTGGACGGCGGAGAGTTCGGTGCCTTCGCCGGTGTGGGAGTCCTGCCCCTCGGCGGCCCACCGCCGGGCGTCCTGGAGGGACGTACCGCAGGCGCCCGACGCGCAACCGCCTTGCTCCGCGCGCTGCTTGGCGAAGTCGGCGAGGCCCTCGACGGTGACCACCTCGCGGCCCTCGACCTGGCCGGCCGCGACCAGACAGGAGCACACCAAAACGCCGTCCAGGCGGACCGTGCAGGAGCCGCACTCGCCCTGCTCGCAGGCGTTCTTGGAGCCGGGCAGGCCCATCCGCTCGCGCAGCACGTACAGCAGGGACTCGCCCTCCCAGACGTCGTCGGCTTCCTGCGGGCGGCCGTTGACCGTGAAACTGACGCGCATTACGCGGCTCCCTCCGTGCGGGCGGCGGTGCCGCGGTACGACTCCCAGGTCCAGGTCAGTGTGCGGCGGGCCATGACGCCGACCGCGTGGCGGCGGTAGCTCGCCGTGCCCCGGACGTCGTCGATCGGGTTGCAGGCGGCGGCGCACAGCTCCGCGAACTGCTTGGCGACCGACGGGGTGATGATCTTTCCGTTGTCCCAGAAGCCGCCCTCGTCGAGCGCGGCGTTCAGGAAGTCCTCCGCGGTTTTCGCCCGGACGGGGGTCGGAGCGGCCGAGCCGATGCCGGTGCGGACCGTACGGGTGCGGGGGTGCAGGGCCAGGCCGAAGGCGCACACGGCGATGACCATGGCGTTGCGGGTGCCGACCTTGGAGTACTGCTGCGGGCCGTCCGCCTTCCTGACGTGCACGGCCCGGATCAGCTCGTCGGGGGCGAGCGCGTTGCGCTTCACGCCGGTGTAGAAGGCGTCGATGGGGATCAGGCGCGAGCCGCGCACCGACTCGGCCTCGACCTCGGCGCCCGCCGCCAGCAGGGCGGGGTGGGCGTCACCGGCCGGGGAGGCGGTGCCGAGGTTGCCGCCGACGCCGCCGCGGTTGCGGATCTGCGGGGAGGCGACCGTGTGCGAGGCGAGGGCCAGGCCGGGCAGCGCGCCGCGCAGGTGCTCCATGATCTTCGCGTACGGGACGGAGGCACCGAGCCGCACGCTCTCCTCGCCGACCTCCCACTCGTAGAGGTCGCCGACCCGGTTCAGGTCGAGCAGGTACTCGGGCCGGCGGTGGTCGAAGTTGATCTCGACCATCACGTCGGTGCCACCCGCAATCGGCACAGCGGTGGGATGCGCTGCCTTCGCGGCGAGCGCCTCCTCCCAGCTGGCGGGGCGAAGGAAGTCCATGACCGGCTCTCTTCTTCGTCTCGTGGGGCGTACGGATCAAGCCAGATCGTGTGCGGCGGGCCCGGCTCGTTCATGTGCTGTTTACGCGGATCGACGTCAGTACACAGCGCGGCACTCCGATGGGGTCAGTCACGGAAACCATGAAGGAGTTGGCTGGCCAGGGCGGGCATCTTGTAGATTCGTATGAACGGAGAACCTCGGTAACCTCCTCGTTTTCCTCCGGAAACGCGAGGCACGCCCCCCGTGACCTGGGACACAGCCGGGACACGGCCCGGGAGGCGGCGGACACCGGTCGCCGGCCCGGCGGCGGGCCCGTCACCATGACTCCCCACGAGTCCCTCAAGATGCATCGTAGATTTCGAGACAAGGAACGGCGGCGACGAGAATGCGGCTGCGCGCACTGCTGGACACCGACGCGCTGGGCCTGCGGCTGCTCGGCGGCGGGGACGAGCTGGACCGCACCGTGCGCGGGGTGATGACCACCGACCTGCGGGATCCCAGCCGCTACCTCTCGGGCGGGGAACTCGTCCTCACCGGCCTGGCCTGGCGCCGGGACGCGGCGGACTCCGAGCCGTTCGTCCGGATCCTGGTGGCCGCCGGGGTGGCCGCCCTCGCGGCCGGCGAGGCCGAGCTGGGGGACGTCCCCGAGGACCTCGTCCTCGCCTGCGCCCGGCACCGGCTGCCGCTGTTCGCCGTGCACGAGTCGGTGGCCTTCGCGACCATCACCGAGCACGTCGTACGGCAGGTCTCCGGGGAGCGGGCCGGCGACCTCGCGGCCGTCGTGGACCGGCACCGCCGGATGATGACCTCCGGCCCGGCGGGCGGCGGACCCGACGTGGTCCTCGACCTGCTCGGCTCGGACCTGGACCTGCGGGCCTGGGTGCTGTCCCCGGCCGGGCGGCTGATCGCCGGCTCCAAGGCGGCCGGCCCCGCGCTGCCCGCCGAGGTGTGCGCCGCACTGGCGGCCGAACACCTGGCGGCGGCCCGCACCGGCCGGCGCGGGCCGCACCGGCTGGTCCTGGGGACCACGGCGTACTCCCTCTTCCCGGTCCGCGGCGGCGGCCGCTCCGCGCAGGGCGCCCGGGACGTGCGCGAGACGGTGCTGTCCGACTGGCTGCTGGCCGTCGAGGCGGACGCCGGGGACTGGCCCGGGGAACGACTCGACCTGCTCCAGGGCGTGACCCAGCTGATCGCCGTCGAGCGGGACCGGAGGGACGCGGGGCGCACGGTGCGGCGCCGGCTCGCGCAGGAGGTCCTCGAACTGGTGCAGACGGGCGCGCCGCCCGCCGAGATCGCCGCGCGCCTGCGGGTCGCGGCACCCGTGCTGCTGCCCGGGCTGGGCGCGGCCCCGCACTGGCAGGTGGTGGTGGCCCGGGTCGAGTGGGAGGGCGCCGACGTGGAGAGCGGCCCGGTGGCGCAGTCGCTCCTGGAGGAGATCCTGGTCGACCCGCACGCCACCGGCCCCGAGCCGTCCGACCGGATCGCCGTGGCCCACACGGGTGACGAGGCCGTCGCGCTCGTACCGCTGCCGGCGGTGTCGAGCGAGCACGACGGCTCCGAGGGCGGGGTCCTCGCCGACGCGCTCCTGGAGTCCGTACGGCTGCCGCTGTCGGCCGGCCTCGACGGCGACGGGCGGCTCACCCTCGGCGTCAGCGCGTCCGTGCACTCGGCGGAGGGGCTGCGCGGGGCGCTGGAGGAGGCCCGGCACGCCCGGCGGGTGGCGGCGGCGCGGCCGGGCCGGGTGTGCGCGGCCGGGCACCAGGAACTGGCCTCGCACGTCCTGCTGCTGCCGTTCGTCCCCGACGACGTCCGGCGGGCGTTCACCGCGCGGCTGCTCGACCCGCTGCGGGACTACGACCGCCGGCACCGCGCCGAGCTGATCCCCACCCTGGAGGCCTTCCTCGACTGCGACGGCTCCTGGACGCGCTGCGCGGCCCGGCTGCACCTGCACGTCAACACGCTGCGCTACCGGGTGGGGCGGATCGAGCAGTTGACGAGCCGTGACCTGTCCCGGCTGGAGGACAAGCTCGATTTCTTCCTGGCGCTGCGGATGAGCTGACGTCGCCCGCGGGCGGGACCGGCCGACGTCGGAGGGCCTGCCGTCCCACGACTTTGTGAATTCTTTCACCCACCCTCTTGGCCGGGCGCCGGAATTCGTGCTGAGATGCCGCAACCGCTCACAGCTCGACGACGTGCTGGGATCTTGGGGAGGAAAATGTGGCGTCTGCCGCCATGTCCGGGTACGGAACGACCGCCGGTGACGATCCACTCCAGACGGCGGTGTGGCGGCTGCGCTCACGCGCCTGCTGGGCCGACGCCGCCGCCCTGCTCCGGCCGGACACCGCGGCGGCCGCGCTGCAACGGGCCGGCCTGCTCGTGGAGCGGTGCCTGTACACCGAGCAGGGCTGGGAGGAGGCCGAGGACGCGCTGCGTACGGCCGAGGCGCTGGCCCACGGCGACGACGAGCGCGGGGCCGCGGCCTGCGAACGGGGGCAACTGGCCTACGCGGCCACGCTGCACGGCGTGCGGGACCGCGCCGACGAGGCCCGGGCCGCGCTCGGACGGGCGGCGGCGCTGATCCCGCCGGGGGCCGCCGCCCGGGCCCTGCTGGACTTCCGGCGCGGACTGCTCGCGGAGAACCTCGCCGGCTCACCGCAGGCGGCGCGGGCGGCCTACCGTCGCGCCCACGCCGGGGCCGCCGCGCACGCCGACCCCCTGCTGCTGTCCTTCACCTGGCGCCACCTCGCCGGACTCGCCCTGCGCGAGGGCGAGTTGGCCGAGGCCCGGCACGGGTTCGCCGAATCCCTGCGTATCCGCGAGGAGTTGGGTTACCTCGTCGGCACGGCGCCCGCGCTGGCCTCGCTGGCCGACGCGGAGACCGAGCCGGAGGCGTCCCGGCTCCGCGAGGAGGCCGGCCGCCTGTTCCGCCTCCTCGGCGGCGTCCCGACCTGGCTGGCCCGCCAACTCACCCCACCGGCACCACCGGCGGCGACGGCGTAGGGAAAACGACCGCCAGGCGGA
This sequence comes from Streptomyces sp. NPDC005574, assembly GCF_040605435.1. NCBI lineage: Bacteria > Bacillati > Actinomycetota > Actinomycetes > Kitasatosporales > Streptomycetaceae > Streptomyces > Streptomyces sp. NPDC005574. The sequence continues at coordinate 106,726 of NZ_JBEXCW010000009.1, read as the reverse complement.
AGGAGTTGCCGGCCGACGGTCGCGCTGGGGCGCTGGGGTCGCGGGGGGCACGGTAAGGGCAGCCCGGTCGGGGACGCGCCGTCCGGTCGCGGTGGAGCTGCCCGGTCGCGGTGGGCGGTGCGGTCTCGGTAGGGCGACCCGGTCGGGGTCGCGCCGTCCGGTCGCGATGGGGCGGCCCGGTTCCGGTCGGGCGATCCGGTCGCGGTGGGCGGTGCGGCCTCGGTAGGACGGCCCGGTCGCGGTCGCGCCATCCGGTCGCGGTGGGGCGGCCCGGTTCCGGTCGGGCGATCCGGTCACGGTGCGCGGTGCGGTCTCGGTAGGACGGCCCGGTCGCGGTCGCGCCGTCCGGTCGCGGTGGGGCGGCCCGGTTCCGGTCGGGCGATCCGGTCGCCGTCGAGCCGTCCCGTCGCCGTCGGGCGCGGTCGAGCCGTCCCATCGCGGGCTGGCGGTGCGGTCGCCGTCGAGTCGTCCCATCGCGGTCTGGCGGTGCGGTCGCCGTCGAGCCATCCCTCACGGTCGGGCGACGTGGTCGAGGTGGAGCTGCCCGGTCGCGGTCGGGCGGTCCGGCCGCCGTCGGAACCGTCGGTCAGAGGGTCGTGGTGAAGTGGGCCGCGATCAGGTTCCCGACCGCCTCCGGGTCCCCCACGACCAGCGCGTCCAGGAGCGTGACGTGTTCCGCCGCGTCGGCGACCAGGTCGCCGCGGCCCCGGGAGGCGGGGGCGCCGACCAGCGGCCACTGGGCGCGGCGGTGCAGGTCGTCGGCGACCTGCACCAGCTGCTCGTTCCCGGAGAGGGACAGCATCGCCCGGTGGAAGGCCCGGTCGGACTCGGCGTAGGTGGCGCGGCAGCCGGAGGACGCCGCGCGGACCGTCGCCTCGGCGGCGGGCCGCAGCGCGCTCCAGCGGTCGGCGGACACCGTGCGGGCCAGCCGCAGCATCACCGGCACCTCGATCAGGGCCCGCACCTCGGCGAGTTCGGCCAGCTCCCGCGCCCCTCGTTCGACGACCCGGAAGCCGCGGTTGGGGACGACCTCGACGGCGCCCTCCAGGGCGAGTTGCTGCATGGCCTCGCGGACCGGCGTCGCGGAGACGCCGAAGCGGTCGCCGAGCGCGGGCGCCGAGTAGACCTCGCCCGGCCTCAGGTCGCCGGTGACCAGCGCGGTGCGCAGCGCGTCGAGGACCTGCCCGCGCACGGAGGACCGCTGGACGACGGCGCGAGGCCGGTGCAGCGGCTGTTCACTGTGGGTGTGCTCGCCCCGTGCCGCGCCGGGCGCGGCGAGCCGCTCCCGCTCCACGTCCCCGGCCCGCGGCTGAGACGGCACCCGTACCGCGGCGGACGGATCGGGGATGCCCGTGGCGGCGGAGCCCTTCGTGCCCTGCTTCACGGGTCCTCCTCCGGACGTGTCGGTACTTGGGGTCATTACGGCTGGTTGTTACTCGTCCGTCAAGCACCATAGGCGCAGAAGCCGCCAGTTCACATACTCCCGATTTCAGATAAGGTTAGCCTTACCTGGCAAACCCAGTCCGCTCACGGCGTTCACGGATCGGCGGTTTCGGCATGCCCGTACCCTCCACGGCCCTCGCGGGCGCGTACGCCCGGCTCGCCGAGGTCCTGCCTCAGCTCGCGGTGACCGAGTGGCCCGCCGGGACCGAACTCCCCAGCGGCGGCGGCTGGATCGGCGCCGCCGCGCTCGCGGAGGGCGGCGTCGCCCTCGACGCCTTCCTCGCCCATGACGACGCACAGGTGCTGCGCGACCACGGACAGCGGGCGCGCCCGGACGTCGTGGCGAGCTTCGGACTGCACCGGTACGCCTGGCCCACCTGCCTTTTGATCACCGTGCCCTGGTTCCTGCACCGCCGGGTGCCGCGCCTGCCCGTGACCGACGTCTCCTACGACCGCACCGCCCCCGGTCTCGCCCTGGGCCGCATGGCCGTACGCCCGGCCGGCTTCGCCTGCCTGCCGGGCGACCCCGCGGCGGCGCTGCCCGGCGCCCGGGTGGTGGCCGGCGAGGAGGCCCTGCGCGGCGAGGTGCGGGCGGCCGTCGCCGAGCACCTGGAGCCCGTGCTCGCCGCGTTCGGGCCGCGCACGCGGCGCCACGGCCGCGCCCTGTGGGGCATGGCGACCGACGAGGTCGTGGAAGGGCTCTGGTACGTCGCCCAGTTGCTCGGTGAGCCGGAGCGGGCGGTGCGGGAACTCGGGCTGCTGCTGCCGGGTGCGACCCGGCCCTACGTCGGCTCGGCCGCCTTCCGCGAGCAGCCCGGCCCGGACACCGGGGCGCCCACCCGGGACCGGGCGAGCTGCTGCATGTTCTACACGGTGAGTCCCGAGGACACCTGCGGCACCTGCCCGCGCACCCGCGACACGAGCCGCGGCTCCAAGCCGGCGTTGGCCGCCGTCAGTTGAGGCACCCTCAGGAAACCCCGCGACCAGGCGTCCTCTAGGATCAGCCGCGAACAGGCCACCGCTCCGGTTACAGGCACTTCACAACTTCCTCACTTGTCGCAGGAACTTTCCGTGGAACCACCCGGACGGGTAGTCTTATTCGAACTCAACTCCCGCCCCTCAAGCGGCAGTTCGAGCAGAACGCCGCCCTGGGCATCCCCTTGCACCTCCTTGGCGGCCTCTTGCCCCGAAACCCCCTGAGGACCGGTGGAATTGGGCCACTATGGCGGGCGTTACGCCCTATCCCAATGCAAGGGACCCCAGATGAGATTGACCGACATATCGCTGAACTGGCTGCTTCCGGGCGCCGTGCTGCTCCTGGGCATGCTGGCGGCGGTGGCGGTACTCGCGCGCGGCAAGCGCTCCTCGGGGGAGAACGCGGGCTCGGAAGACTCGTGGGAGCGCACCGAGGAGCGCCGCAGGCGCAAGGAGGCCATCTACGGCACGGCCTCCTATGTTCTTCTGTTCTGCTGCGCGGCCGTCGCCGCCGCGCTGTCCTTCCACGGTCTGGTCGGCTTCGGCCAGCAGAACCTCGGCCTGACCAACGGCTGGGAGTACCTGGTGCCGTTCGGCCTGGACGGCGCGGCCATGTTCTGCTCCGTGCTCGCGGTCCGCGAGGCCAGCCACGGTGACGCGGCCCTCGGCTCCCGGATACTCGTGTGGACGTTCGCGGGTGCCGCGGCCTGGTTCAACTGGGTGCACGCTCCGAGGGGCCTCGGCCACGACGGCGCGCCGCAGTTCTTCTCCGGCATGTCCCTCTCGGCCGCGGTGCTCTTCGACCGCGCGCTGAAGCAGACCCGCCGGGCCGCCCTGCGCGAGCAGGGTCTGGTGCCGCGCCCGCTGCCGCAGATCCGTATAGTGCGCTGGCTGCGTGCCCCGCGCGAGACGTACAAGGCGTGGTCGCTGATGCTCCTGGAGAACGTGCGCAGCCTGGACGAGGCGGTCGACGAGGTCCGCGAGGACAAGCGCGAGAAGGAGGCGACCCGGCTGCGCCGACGCGACCAGCAGCGGGTGGAGCGCGCCCAGCTCAAGGCGATCAGCCGGGGCCACCGCGGCATCGTCGGCCGCGGCCGGCAGCTGGAGGCCCAGGCCACGCTGGAGCGGGCTCCCGCCCAGGCTTCCTCGGAGCCTGCCATAGCGCCGGAACTCCCCTCCCGCGCCCGGGCCTCGCTGCAGCCGGTCCGCAGCGGCTCCGAGTCGCACACCGTGGACCTCACCGCGGAGGACGACACAATGGCTCTCCCGCGCCTCGACTCCCTTGAACGCAAGCTCAAGGACCTCGAGCAGCAGTTCGGCTAGGGCGTGTTTCGAAAGTGGCGTCGTCTGCCCGACGGGCGACGGGACTTTCGGAACGGGCCCCGAAACGGCCGACATGGGAAGGGGGCGTGACCACTCCGGTCACGCCCCCTTCCCGTTGCCGTTCACGCCGCCTGGGCGTCGAGCTCGAACCACACCGACTTGCCCACCCCGTGCACCCGCACGCCCCACGCGTCCGCGAGGGACTGCACCAGGAGCAGGCCCCGGCCGTGCGTACCGTCGTCGGCGATCGGTACCCGCAACCGGGGTCTGCGGCTCACGAAGTCCCTTACCTCGACCCTGAGTCCGCGGGGACCCACCGTGGCCGTGAGCAGGGCGTCGTGGTCGGTGTGGATCACCGCGTTGGTGACGAGTTCGCTGGTCAGCAGTTCGGCTATCTCCGATCGTCCGGGCCTCCCCCAGGTCCGTAACAGCTCACGCAGTGCCCGGCGGGCCTCGGGCACCGCCCGCAGGTCGGCCCGCCCGAGTCTGCGTCTGAGCTGAGGTGCCGGCGCCTGTTCCGTGGCGCTCGCGGCCTCGCCCCTCACCGTCTTCGCCGAGAAGGTCCCAACTGCCGTGGGACCGCCTCCCCGTACCTGCCTCTCCATGACCCCCGCCCGCGTGCCGATGTCGGTTCCCCCTGCTCGAACACGTTCACGGGATCCATGCCCAGTGGGGCACGCGCCAGACACGCCGGTACCGAGTGAGGTCCCCGGCTCGCGAAACTGGCCGGAATCAGGCGGTCCCCCGGCGGCTAACGGGACTCGGCGCCCTTGGTGCCGATGTGGAAGATCCTGTGGCCGCGGGTCATGTCGACGACCAGCTTGGTGGTCCTGCCGCCGCCCCAGGTGAGGGTGATGCCCGCCTCGGTGTGGTCGGCGGTGCCGTTGTCGGTGACCTTCCACTTGAGGGGGACGTTCTGGGCACGCAGGACGCCGTCCGCGTGGTTGTCCGCCTCCCATGCCTTCAGCTGCCGCGCGAAGGAGGCGGTGAGGTAGTACGTGCGCAGTTCCCGCGCGAGGTTGCCGCCGTGGTCGGGGTCGCTCTGGGCGTCGATGTAGGCGCCGTAGAAGTCGGCGATGCGGGTGACGGAGTCGGACGGCTTGCCGCTGACGGAACGCGGCGCGCCGGCGGACGCCTGCGCCGTGGCGCCGAGGCCGAGCGCGACGGCGAGCAGACTCGCGGTCAGCGCCGTACGGCGGACGGGACGGCGGGTGCTACGGCGGGCGGTGGTGCTGCTGGTCATCTGAGTGTTCCCCGTGTTCGGTCGTGATGGTCGGGTGCGGCGAGGGTCGCCGTGCCCGGTCTGGGCGAGGGTCGTGTCGTTCGGCCGTGCGCGTGCGCGGCCGAACGGGTGCGGGGCCCGCCCTCCCGACCCCCGTGGCGGGAGGGCGGACCTTGCTCCGGACGGCATGTCCGGTGGTCCGGTCGGTCGGTGTGGTCCGGACGGTCAGTGCAGCTTCTCGACGGCGGTTCGGGTCGTCTTCTTGAAGGCCTTCACCGGCGCGTCCCGGAAGTCGCCCAACCGGCCCCAGTCCACGACCGTCACCGTGCGGCCGTCCCGGCCGACCGAGAGCAGGCGGATGTCGGTCGCGCCCCAGGAGGTCTCGGTGTGCAGGCCGTAGACGTGGGCGCCCTCCTCGACGGGCAGTGAGCCGTAGTCCTTGAGCGTGGCCTCGACCTCCGGGTCGGCCCTCTCGATCCGGAGGGGGCAGGACCTGATGTCCTTGTCCAGCCGCGAGAAGCGGCCCTTGGCGGCGCGGACGTCCGGCAGTTGGACGGAGACTTGCCGGGCGGCGGTGTCGAGGTCGGTCGTGAAGTTCCGGTACCAGGTGCCGGAACCGCCGCCCAGCGCCCTGCTCAGGCACTGGTCGTTCTCCACCTCCTCCGGCACCCCGGCGGTGACCTTGCCGGCCGTCCACGGCGAGGACGGTTGCGGCGGCAGGTCCGCCGCCCTGAGGAAGCCGGGCGCCCTGGTGGCCGCGTCCGCCGGTACGGCGAGCGTGGCGCCTGCGGCGAGCGCCGCGACGGCGACTGCGGTGAGCGTCCCCGCTCGAATGCCTGTGGGCATGGGTGTCCCCCGTGATGAAGTACCTGGGTGTCGGAAGTCGCGGCGGCCGGCTGGTCGGTCCGGCGGTGGTCGGTGCGACACCAGAAGCATCGGCGCACGGGACCGGCAGGCGCAACCACCGAAGCCAGATCGGCGACGGTGGAACCGTCCCAGGCCGTCTGACGTGCAGGTATATGGAGTGCCTGGGATGCCGTCCCGGGCCGGGAGACGGGGGTACGGTGCCCGCACACGAGGACGTCGAGGAGTTCGCGGCGCTGCTGCGGCGGCTGAAGGAGCGCACGGACCGCAGTTACGGTTCGCTGGCCCGCCGCCTGAGCATGAACACCTCCACGCTGCACCGCTACTGCGCCGGTGAGGCGGTGCCCCTCGACTACGCGCCCGTGGAACGTTTCGCCGTCCTGTGCGGGGCGTCGGCGGACGAGCGCCTGGAGCTGCACCGTGTGTGGCTCCAGGCGGTGGCCGCCCGCCAGCGCCCCCGCGGCACCGGACCTGCCGAGGGCGTCGCCGAACCCGCCGACGACACGGCCGGACCCGGCGGACCTGCCGACGAGGCAGACGGCTCCGGCGGACCCGCCGACGGCACCACCGGATCCGCCGACGCACCGGAATCACCGGAGCCGCCGCAGCCGACCGGTCCCCCAAGACCGGTCGAGCCGCTCGAGTCGTCCGGACGCCCGGAGCCCTCGAGGCCGCGGGAATCCAGGGACACCGCGGATCCGTCGCGGACGCAGAAGCCCGTAGACGTCCCGGAGTCGTCGCCGACGCACGAGCCCACAGGCATCCCGGAGTCGTCGCGGACGCCGGTCACCCTCGCGTCCTCGCCCCGGGCCGGGACTTCGCCGGCTCCGCTCCGGCGCCCTTGGTACCGGCGTCGCAGGACCGCCGTCACCGCGGCCGCGGCCACCGTGCTGGCGGTCACCCTGGGCAGCCTCTCGGCCCTGTCGGCGGACCGTCATCCGGACGGCGGTACCGCCCAGGCGCCGCCGGCCTCCCGCAGCTCGGCTCCCGTCACCCTCCACTCGCCGTCGGCCGCCCCGGCGAGCCCCTCCCCCGGCGCCTCGGTGACACGGTCGCCCTCGGCCCACGCCAAGGCGTCCGCGTCCCGCCCGGGTTCGGGAACCGGGACGCGGAAGGGCTCCGAGTCCGGCGGCGGTTCCGCACCGGGCGGGCAGGACTCCGCCGGCGTCCCCCTGACCTGGTCCGCCGACTCCCAGGTGTGGGCGCTCGGATGCGCCCACGACTACGTCATCGACAAGCCGCCCGCGCAGGTTCCGCCGCCACCGGCCGCCCAGGACGCCGCCCCCTGGGCGGCGACGCAGGGCGCGGTGCACGGGCGGGAGACCAACGTACGGATCTCGGTCCAGGGGCGGTCCTCGACGGCCGTCGTCCTGGAGGCGCTGCGGGTCAGGGTCGTCGGGCGCGCGGCCCCCGTCCGGGGCACCGTCTACGCCATGGAGCAGGGCTGCGGCGGGGAGATCAGCCCCCGCTACTTCGCCGTCGACCTGGACCAGGACCGGCCGATCGCCCGCTCGGTCGCCGGGGCGGACAGCGAGCACACGATCCCCGCGGTGAGCATGCCCTACCGGGTGTCCGCCGAGGACCCGGAGGTCCTGCTGGTCACCGCGCGGACCGAGAACTGCGCCTGCGACTGGTACCTCGAACTCGACTGGTCCTCGCAGGGCCGCACCGGTACGGTCCGCGTCGACGACCACGGCCGCCCGTTCCGGACCAGCGGCATCAAGGGGCTGCCGCGCTACTGGTACGGGTCGAACGACGCGGGAGAGCGCCGCTGGGTGCCCACCGACTGACGACCGACGCGCTCCTGGGGCCGACTCCCCTACAGCCGCGGCACGTTGCGCAGGTTGGAGCGGGCCATCTGCAGCATCCGGCCGACTCCACCGTCCAGCACGATCTTCGAGGCGGACAGGGCGAACCCCGTCACCATCTCGGCGCTGATCTTCGGCGGGATGGACAGGGCGTTGGGGTCGGTGACGACGTCGACCAGGGCCGGGCCCTTGTGCCGGAACGCGTCCTTGAGGGCGCCCGCGAGGTCCTTGGGCTTCTCGACGCGCACACCGTGGGCACCGCAGGCACGGGCCACGGCGGCGAAGTCGGGGTTCCTGTTCGCCGTGCCGTACGAGGGCAGTCCGGCGACCAGCATCTCCAACTCCACCATGCCGAGCGAGGAGTTGTTGAAGAGGACGACCTTCACCGGCAGGTCGTACTGCACGAGGGTGAGGAAGTCGCCCATGAGCATGGAGAACCCGCCGTCGCCCGACATGGAGACGACCTGGCGGCTCCGGTCGGTGAACTGCGCGCCGATCGCCATGGGCAGCGCGTTCGCCATCGAGCCGTGGGAGAAGGAACCGATCACGCGGCGGCGGCCGTTGGGTGAGATGTAGCGGGCCGCCCAGACGTTGCACATGCCGGTGTCGACGGTGAACACCGCGTCGTCGGCGGCGAGTTCGTCGAGCACGGAGGCCACGTACTCCGGGTGGATGGGCACGTGCTTGTCGACCTTGCGGGTGTACGCCTTGACGACACCCTCCAGCGCGTCCGCGTGCTTCTTCAGCATCTTGTCGAGGAAGCGCCGGTCGTCCTTGGTGCGCACGCGCGGGGTGAGACAGCGCAGGGTCTCCCGCACGTCGCCCCACACGGCGAGGTCCAGCTTGGAACGGCGGCCCAGGTGCTCGGGCCGGACGTCGACCTGCACGATCTTGACGTCGTCGGGCAGGAACGCGTTGTACGGGAAGTCGGTGCCGAGCAGGATCAGCAGGTCGCACTCGTGGGTGGCCTCGTAGGCGGCGCCGTAGCCGAGCAGACCGCTCATGCCGACGTCGTAGGGGTTGTCGTACTGGATCCACTCCTTGCCGCGCAGCGCGTGTCCCACCGGGGACTTGATCTTGCCGGCGAACTCCATGACCTCGGCGTGCGCGCCCGCCGTGCCGCTGCCGCAGAACAGGGTGACCTTCTCGGCCTGGTCGATCATGTCGACGAGCTTGTCGAGCTCGGTGTCCCCGGGGCGGACGCTGGGCCGCGAGGTGACCAGGGCGGTCTCGGCGGCCTTCTCGGGCGCGGGCTCCCCGGCGATGTCTCCGGGGAGGGCGACGACGCTGACGCCCGACTGGCCGACCGCGTGCTGGATCGCGGTCTGCAGCAGCCTCGGCATCTGCTTCGGGCTGGAGATCAGCTCGCTGTAGTGGCTGCACTCGCGGAACAGCTGGTCGGGGTGGGTCTCCTGGAAGTAGCCGAGGCCGATCTCGCTGGAGGGGATGTGCGAGGCGAGGGCGATGACCGGCGCCATGGAGCGGTGGGCGTCGTACAGGCCGTTGATGAGGTGCAGGTTGCCGGGTCCGCTGGAGCCGGCGCAGGCCGTCAGCCTGCCGGTGATCTGGGCCTCCGCGCCGGCCGCGAAGGCCGCGGTCTCCTCGTGGCGGACGTGCACCCAGTCGAGGGCGGCGTTGCGGCGGACCGCGTCCACGACCGGGTTGAGGCTGTCGCCGACGACGCCGTACAGGCGTTTCACTCCGGCGCGGACGAGGATGTCGACGAACTGCTCGGCGACGTTCTGCTTGGCCATGGTGCTTCCGTGCCCCTTCGGTGTCCGGAGATCCCCGCAGCATCCATGAATTCACACCGTCCGCCGTCATGCCTCCCAAACGGCGGCGGCCGTACGATCGTCCGCGTATCCCTTGACCCGGACCTGGACGTCGGTGAGGAACGAGGCGAGACCGGGCGGGGCCTGCCCGGCCCACCGGCCGGTGAGGTATCCGCACAGCTCGGGCTCGCCCCGCAACGGCTCGGCGAGCCCGTCGGTGCACATCAGGAGCGTGTCACCCGGGCGGCCGACGGAGGCGCGGAAACGGAACGGTTCGCGGGGCGGCTCGGGTGCGGGTTCGTAGGGGCTCGGCGGGGTGGGGATGCCCAGGTCCATGGTGAGCCGGTCGCCCTGAGGGGTCTCGGCGGGCGGCGACCCGAAGCCGACGACCGGTTCGCCGGTGACGTCGGCGACCCTCGGCTCGATGTCCTGCCACTCCCCGTCGCGCAGCCGGAACAGTCCGCCGGTGCCGACGCCGAAGAACACGCGGGTACGGCAGTCGGGGTCGGCCGGCAGCAGCAGGCAGCGCAGGCTGGCCGCGTACTCGTCGGGGCCGACGCCCTGTTCGGCCGCGCTGGCACGCAGCCGGCCCAGGCTGCGGTCGGTGAGGCGGTGCAGCCCGGACTTCAGGTCGCCGCGGCGGCCCGCCCTCATGTCCTCGGCGAGCCGGGCGTGGCTGCGGCCGACGGCCCGGCCGATCCACCGGCAGGCCTCGGCGGCGGCCCGGTGCGCCCCCGGGGTGGCCCGCGCGCCCGTCGCCATCGCGACCAGCACGAGCGTCTGGTCGCCGGTCCCGAAGCGGGCGGTGAGCAGGGAGTCCCGGCGCGGCTCCCCCCGGAACCGGGCGGAGTCCCCGCGCCCGGACACGGCCCGCAGTGTGCAGGCGCCGTACCGGGCCCCGTCGAGGACGGTGTCCGCCACCAGGTCGTCCAGGTCGTCGGGGTCGGCGGGCGGCAGAGCGGTGGGTTCCGCGTCGTAGGTCGGCGGACCGGAACCGACGTAGTCCACGCCGACGGGGGCCGGGGCGGGAACGTCCACGCGGGTGGCGGTACGGCCCGCCGCCTCGCCGCCGCCCTCGGCCGCGGCGGCGGGGTCCGGCGTGGTCGGGCCGGGATCAGGCGGGGTCCGGGCGGGGACGACGTCCGGAGCGGCCCGGTCGGCGAAGGCGCCCGACGGCCAGGCCCGTGAGAAGGGTCCCGCCTGCACGGCCTCGGCGGCCTCCGCGGCGGCGGCGATGGCATCCCGATCGGCATCGGCCACGGCACCGCCGGGGTCGGGGAAGCGGGTATCGGTGTCGCCGTAGGGACCGGCGCCCCAGTCGGCCCCACGGCCGGAGGCCGGACCGGCGCCCCAGTCGGCCCCGCGGGGGGAGGCCGGACCGGCGCCCCGATCGGTATCAGGCACGGCGCCGGACCCGCCGGGGCCGGTGAAGCGGGGGTCGCTGTCGCCGTGGGGACCGCCGTCCCGGTCGGTCTCCCGGCCCGCGGTCGGACCGGCGTCCCACGCGCGGCCCGCTGCCGGGCCGTTGGAGCGGTCGGGCGCCAGGCCCTCGTCCGCGGTGGGGGTCGCGGCGGTGGGCCGGGGCGCTTCCGGGGGCGTCCGGGAAGCGGGGATCGCGGGGGCCGGGGGCCGCGGTGACGGGTGGCTGTCGGTCACCGAAGAGGTACGGGCGTCCGGTGCGCGCCCGACGAATCCCGGCGGTACCGGCCCGCGCGGGAAGCTCGCGGGGAGGGGAGGCGCGCCCGACGGCGGCTCCCAGGGAGCGGGGGGCGGGGTGTCCGGCGCGGGCCGCGCGCGGGGCGGGGCCTCGGGCGTGCACGGTCCGGCGTCCCCCGCTTCCACCGCCTGCACCGCGTCCGCAGCCTCCACCACGTCCGCCGCCTCCACCACGTCCGCCGCCTCCACCACGTCCGCCGCCTCCACCGCTTCCGCCGCCGACGCGAACCGGTCGTCCAGTGAATCGGGCGCGGCCGTGGGGCCGGTGTCCCCGGTGGAGTCCTCGTACAGCTGCCTCCACCAGTCGTCCTCGTGACCGGCGGGCGTTCCCCCCTGCTGACTCATGCCCCCAATTGTCCACCGGTCGGCCGGGATGGAAACGGGGCATCGGGAAAATCCGGTCCGACTCCCGGGCGGCGCACGGCGCGTCGGGTGACATGTCGAACGGGGATACGGAAGCGGGTCGCGTGCGGGGGCCGCCCGGCGGGCCGGGCTGACCTGCGCCTTCCTCCGCTCTCCGGCAGGCTGGTCAGATGGGAGTGTGGGACCTCCTGCTGGTCGGTGCGGTCCTCCTGCTCGGCTTGTGCGGAGTGCTGGTGCCCGGGGTGCCGGGGTCGTGGCTTGTGTGGGCCGCGGTCCTGTGGTGGGCGCTGAAGGATTCCCGGCCGGTCGCCTGGTGGCTCCTGGTGGGCGCCACCGTCGCGTTGCTCGTCTGTCAGGTGGTGCGCTGGGCGCTGCCGCCCAGACAGCTGCGGGCGAGCGGCGCCACCCCTCGGATGGCGGTGTACGCCGGGGCCGGGGCGCTGGCCGGCTTCTTCCTGCTTCCGGTGCTGGGCGCGATCCCCGGATTCATGGGCGGCATCTATCTCTGCGAGCGCCTCCGGCTCGGCCGGCACGGCGAGGCGATGGCGTCGCTGCGGACGGCGATGCGCTCGGGCGGCTCCAGCGTCCTCGCGGAACTCTTCACCTGCCTGCTGATCATGGGCGCGTGGCTGGGTGCGGTGCTCACGGGGTGAGGGCGGGCCGCGACCAGCCGGGGGCGCCCGGGACCTCGGACGTAGGTCCGGAAGACGATGCGCCGGGTCCGCCCGGCGTGTTTGGCTGGCTGCCATGACCGCATTCAGCGAGGCCGAACGCGCCTACCTCAGGTCGCAGCGGCTGGGACGGCTCGCCACCGTCGACGCCCAGGGCCAGCCGCAGGCCAACCCGGTCGGCTTCTTCCCGCAGGACGACGGCACGATCCTGATCGGCGGCATGGCGATGGGCCGTACGAAGAAGTGGCGCAATCTGCGGCAGAACCCGAAGGTCGCCCTGGTCGTCGACGACGTCGTCAGTCTGCGGCCCTGGAAGGTGCGGGGTGTCGAGATCCGCGGTGAGGCGGAACTCCTGACCGGCCCGCACGAGCTGGGCCCGCACTTCAGCGAGGAGGTGATCCGGGTCGTGCCGCGGCGGATCCACAGCTGGGGGCTGGAGGAGGCGGCGCCGTGACCCCGCCGACGGGGTGCGGCAGGACGCCCTCCAGGGTGAGCAGCCGCGTCTTGCGGTCGAGGCCGCCCGCGTACCCGGTCAGCGAGCCGTCGGCGCCGATCACCCGGTGGCACGGCCGGACGATGAGCAGCGGGTTGGCGCCGATCGCACCGCCCACGGCCCGTACGGCGGCCCTGGGGGCACCGATCCGGGCGGCGATCTCGCCGTAGGTCACGGTGCCGCCGTAGGGGACGGAGTCGAGGGCGTCCCACACCCGCTCCCGGAACTCGGTGCCGGCGGGACGCAGTTCCAGCCGGAACTCCTTGAGGTCGCCGGCGAAGTACGCGGCGAGCTGCTCCCCGGCCGTCCGGAACGGGCCGGGGTCGTGCAGCCAGTCGTCCTGGACGCCGCGGCCGCCCTTCTGGCCGGGGACCGAGAGCGAGGTCAGGGCGCCGGACGGGCCGGCGGTCAGCAGCAGTGTGCCGACGGGGCTGTCCACGCTGGTCCAGTAGGTCGGGGTGTTCACGAGAACTCCAACTCCCCTGCTGCGAGCAGGTGTCGTACGGCATAGGAGCGCCAGGGGCGCCAGCTGTCGGGGACGTCGACACCGGGTTGCGCGACGTCCGGGTCACCGAGGGCGCGGGTACGGACGGCGGCGACCGTACGGGCGTCCAGACCGGGCAGCGCGAGCAGGGCGCGCTCGGTGTCCTCCCGGTCGGCCCCGGGGTCGAGGCGTACGGCGCCGTCCGCGAGGGCCGCGGTGAGCGCGCCCAGCGGTCCGTGCGGCTCGGCCCCGGCGAGCACGGCGGGCTCGGGGAAGAGGTGGGTGAGGCTGCCGCAGGGGGCGTCCAGGACCTTGCCGTACCGCCGGACCAGCCGCTCGGCCCCGGCCCGGCCGGTCAGTGCCCGGACGGCGAGTTCCTCCGGGTCGGCCGCGCCCGGCGAGCGCAGCCCGGGGCTGGCCGCGACCAGCGGGGCGAGGCGCTCGTCGGCGCCGAGCCGTTCGTCGACGGCGTACGGGTCGGCGTCGAGGTCGAACAGGCGCCGCAGCCGCCCGACGGCGGTGGTCAGGTCCCTGGGGTCGGTGAGGTGGACGCGCGCGTCCAGCCAGCCGCCGGGGTGCGCGGCGCCGGGCGCCGCTCCGGGGCCGCCGGGCCGCTCGTCCACGGCGGCGATGCCGGTGCCGTGGGGCAGGCGCAGGGTGCGCCGGTAGGTGCGCCGGCCGCGCGGGCCGCTGATCTCCTCCAGGCCGGGCACCGCCTCGGATTCCAGCAGGTCGAAGACGGCACCGGCCTGATACGTCCCGCGGTGGGCGAGGCGCAGCGGGATGCCCGCGGCCGGGGTGGCCGCCCGCCGGTCCGCCCGGCCGCCGCGGGGTGCGGTGGCGCGCAGGGTACTCGGGGTCGCCGCGTACACGGCCCGGACGGTGTCGTTGAACTGGCGCACGCTGGCGAACCCCGACGCGAAGGCGATCTCGGTGATCGCCAGCTCGGTGGTCTGCAGCAGGACGCGCGCGGTGTGCGCCCGCTGGGCGCGGGCCAGCGCGACGGGTCCGGCGCCCAGCTCGGTGGTGAGCTGCCGCTGCACCTGGCGCGCGCTGTAGCCGAGCCGCTCGGCGAGTCCGGCCACGCCCTCCCGGTCGACGACACCGTCGCCGATCAGGCGCATGGCCCGCCCCACCACGTCGGCTCGGGCGTTCCAGTCGGCGGAGCCCGGCACGGCGTCCGGGCGGCACCGCCGGCAGGCCCGGAAGCCCGAGCCCTGCGCGGCGGCGGCCGTCGCGAAGAAGCGCACGTTGCGCCGTTTCGGCGTCACCGCCGGGCAGCTGGGCCGGCAGTAGATCCCGGTCGTCTCGACGGCGAAGAAGAACGCGCCGTCGAACCGGGCGTCCCGGCTGCGCACCGCCTCGTACCTGCTGTCCTCGTCCATCACGCCCTCCAGTGTGAGCGACGCCCGACCACACGGCTGGCGGAAATCGGACGCGACGATACCTCCGACCCGACCCGACCCGACCGGGCGCACCTCGCCGGAGGGAACGCGGTCCGCGTCCATGAAGGCGCACCGGGACGGCGGAGTGGCCGCAGCGGTCGGAGCCGTGCCCCGTCACCGCTACAGCGGCGCGCCCAAGCCGCCGGTGCACCGGACACGGCGGAGTGGCCGCACCCGGCGGTGCCGCCGGCCCGCCGCAGGGGCCGCACACGGCGGAGCCACGGCCGTGTCACCGCAACAACGGCCGGCCCCGGCCGACGCCACCACCGGACCCGGCCGAGTGGCCGCACCCGGCGGTGCCGCCGGCCCCGGCGCAGGAGCCGCACCCTGCCATGTCGCGGCACACGCGGAGTCGCCGCACGGCGACGCCGCACACGCGGAGTCGCCGCACGGCGGACCCCCAGAACGCCGCCGCCCGCACATGCCCCGCATCGCCGGAACGGCGGAGCCCCCGCACACAGCAGAACCGCCAGGCCGGCGGTCGCGGCCCGCCAGCGGCGGCCGGGACACGGCGACAGCTGGGAGCCGGTGCCCGTGTCACCGGACGCGGCAGATCACCGCGCACGCAGAGTCGCCGCCCTCGGCGGAGTCCCCCGCACGCAACCGTGCCGCCGCGCCCCGCGGTGTCGCCCGCAACCGAAGCGCCGGACGGCAGGGGGCGGCCTGCGGCGGCTGCCCGGTCCCCGGACACGGGCCGGCCGCCGCACACACGCCTACGCGTGCCGGCTCCCCCGCTTCGCCTCCATCGCCGCCCGGCCCTCCGCCCCCTTCCGCTTCCAGTCCTTGCGGATCTCGGCCCGCAGTCGGGCGTCGGTCTTGGCGACGATCCGCTGGTTCTCCCGCAGGAGCTTGCGGTAGCTGTCGAGCCGCCGCTCGGGCAGTTCGCCGGCGTCGAGCGCGGCGAGCACCGCGCATCCCGGCTCGGACCCGTGCGCGCAGTCGTGGAAACGGCACCGCCGGGCGAGTTCCTCGATCTCGGAGAAGACCTGCCCGACACCGGTCTCGGCGTCCCACAGACCCACGCCCCGCAGGCCCGGGGTGTCGATCAGCACGCCCCCGCCGGGCAGGGCGAGGAGGTTGCGCGTGGTGGTCGTGTGGCGGCCCTTGCCGTCCACGTCACGGATGGACTGGACGTCCATCACGTCCGCGCCGAGCAGGGCGTTCGCCAGCGTCGACTTGCCCGCGCCGGACTGGCCGAGCAGCACGGAGGTGCCGCCGGAGACGACGGTGGCCAGCACGTCGAGCCCGTGCCCGTCCCGGGCGCTGACCGGCAGCACCGGCACGCCGGGCGCGGCCGTCTCGACGTCCTGGACGAGGTACGCCCGGGTCACCGCGTCCGGCACGAGGTCGGCCTTGGTGAGGACGACCACGGGCTGCGCCCCGGACTCCCAGGCCAGGGCCAGGAAGCGTTCGATGCGGCCGAGGTCGAGTTCGGCGGCCAGCGACACGGCGACGACCGCGTGGTCGACGTTGGCGGCGAGGATCTGCCCCTCGGACCGCTTGGAGGAGGTGGAGCGCACGAAGGCGGTACGGCGCGGCAAACACGTCCGTACGTAGCGCGGGTTGCCGCCGGGTTCCACGACGACCCAGTCGCCGGTGCACACGACGCGCAGCGGATCGTTGGGGGTGACGAACGCGGTGTCGGCCCGCACCGGACCGTCGGCGGTGATGACGTCGCACTGCCCGCGGTCGACCCGGACGACACGTCCGGGCAGCAGACCCTCGGGCTCGTGCGGGGCGAACTCGTCCGCCCACGCCTCGTCCCAGCCGTAGGGGACGAGAGCGGAGAAAGCAGAAGTGGCAGAGGTGGAAGACAAGGGTGACCCTTCACAGGGGCGGCCCCGGCACCGCGCGCTCGGGCGCGGAGGTTTCGTGGTGTCAGCCGGCGGCCACGGAGGTGGACTTGATGAACTCACTGATGCGGGCAGCGCCCATCGCAATGACAGCCATCGGTCGACACCTCCTCGATTCCACTCGTCCGCGCTTCGGCACGCCGTCCGGCGTGCCGCGCGGCAACTCTAGACCGGTGCTTCCCCGGTCCTCAACACCTTTTCCGGGTCAGGCCTTCGTGCAGCTCGTGCCGTTCAACTCGAAGCCGTAGGCGGGGGAGTTCTTGCCCTGCCACGAGGAGAGGAACCCGAACGTGAGGGTCCCGTCGGCGGGGACGGACTTGTTGTAGTCGGCGGCGGCCGCGGTGACGCGCGAGCCGTTCTGGGCGAAGCTCGCGTCCCACATCTGGTTGACCTTCTGGCCGTCCCGGAAGGCCCAGGACACCCGCCAGTTGGCGAGGGCCCGGACGCTGGTGACGGTGACGGTGGCCTGGAAGCCGTCGGGCCACTGGTTGACGAGTTCGTACCGGAACTCGCAGCCGGCCGACTCACTCTCGCCGTCGCCCGGTTCGCCGCCCGCGGTCGAGGCGGAGGTGCCCTGGGGTTCTGGGTCGGACTTGCTCCCCTTGCCGCCCCCGCCCGACCGGGACGCGCTCGGCTCGCCCTTCGCGGACGACCTCTTCGAGCCGGACGGCAGCGGGTCGACGGCCGGCGCGGACACACCGGGGTCGGCCACCGGCTGGCGGTTGGAGTCGCCGGAGGCCTGGGCACCGTCGTCGCCCATGGGCATCATCGAGACGGCGAGGGCGAGCAGGGAGACCAGGACGGCCGCGACGAGCAGGCCGTTGCGCACGACCCGCGCCTTGTGCGCGACGGAGCCGGTCTCCCCGCCCTGTGCGTCCACCGGGTCCGGGCGTCCGGCGCCCAGGCGGACCTCGGCGGCCCGGCGGCGGCGCTCCAGGTAGGCGAGGCCGCCCCAGCCGATGACGCCGCCGACGAGGGCCCCGGGCAGTCCGCCGCCGTGCAGCCGCAGACAGGCGGCGGCCTCGGCGCACTCCACGCAGCGGGCCATGTGCCGGGAGAGGTCCACGGGGGTGTCGGCGGCGGGCGAGCGGGTGACCGCGTCGAGCAGCCGGGCGTAGCTGCGGCACTGCCCGGTCATCGGCGTGTCGAGGTGGTTGCGGTGGCAGCGGTCCCGGAACAGGCCGCGCACCTGGGCGAGTTCCTCCGCTATCGCGGCCGGGTCGTGGCCGAGCCGGCGGGCCACCACGGGCAGCGGCAGCGCCTCCACCTCGGCCAGCCACAGCAGCGCCGCGTCGGGTTCCTGGAGGTCGCGCAGGCCGCGCAGGGCGAGCGGCCGTTGCAGCGGCGGTCCGGTGTAGCGGGCCGCGCCGTCCGAGTGCAGCCACAGCCGCAACTCCGGGTCGAGGCGGTGTCCTTGGCCCTGCTCCTCCCAGACCGCCGCTGTGTTGCGTACGGCGGTCAGCAGCAGGGGGATCATGGGCAGCCGGGCGGAGCGGCGGGCGGCGCCGCGGGCGAGGCCGGTGTCGGCGGTGCGTACCTCACGCATGCCGAGGGCGAACGCCTCGGTGGCCAGCTGTGTGGCCGCGGTGGAGCCGGCCGTGCACAGATCGGCGTAGGAGAGCACGGCGTCCCAGCACTCGGAGAACAGTGCGGCCTCAGCGGCGTCCTGGGGGGTCGGCAGGTCGGGCATGGGTCTCCTGCATCCACAAGCGAGGTCAACTCACCATATTGGCAACGGAGTTGGGGGGAACCTCGGGGCAGGAGAAGAGCTTTTCACGTTTTCCGCACAACTGACAAGCGCCGTATTCAATTGAGACGTCGGCCGATTCGCGGCCGGGCTCGCCCGCCCCGGCCGCCTCCGTCCGGTGTTCCCGCACCCGTTTCTCGTTACTACCGGAGTTATACGGAAGGAACGCCGAAAAGTATCGACGCCGGTCCACTTGATTCCTTTTCCGGCCCTCCCGCCCCCGCCGGAAGGACGGTCCACCGCTCTGAAGGATCTTTGTTCGGACCGGGCGCGAGCCCGTCCTGAACCCAGCGGCAGGTCCTAGGCGCGGACCTCGTCCGGGTCCTCGGCGGGCTCGCGGGCGGGCAGGCTGTCCATGAAGGAGCTGACGGAGAAGACGGCACGGCCGGGCCCGGGCGGGCCGTAGCCGGGGGGCGAGGCCAGGCCGAAGTCGTCCATGGTGGCGCGGTAGGCATCCAGCAGCCGGATGTGGTACTCCAGGGGCGCGCCGTGGGGGTTGGCCTTGCCGAGCGGGGTGGTCGGCTCGGGGCACCAGGTGGTGAAGCGGGGCGTGATGCCGTGCGACATGAAGAAGCGCAGGCCCTCGGTGGTGGAGGCGATCGCCTCGTCGACCGTGGTGAAGCCGAACGGCTCGGCCATCTCCACGCCCGCCACGAAGTTGGGGATCACGTTGCGCGCGCCGAACACGTCGGCCGAGTCGAGGATCCGCCGGTGCCATTCGTCGCGGCCGACGTAGCGCTCCTTGCCGGGGCAGTACAGCTCGAACAGGCGGCGGTCCCACACCTCGAAGTTCGGGTGGTAGATCTGCACGCCGTAGTCCTTGAAGCGCTGCACGTCGTCGCGCGGCAGGGCCTGGGCGACGACCTTGCCGATCCACCGGCCGGGGAAGCGCTCCTCGATGGCCTTGGCGTAGTGGCCGTAGAAGTCGGCCTCGTCGCGGCCCTGGAGCTTGGAGGTGATCGCGCCGCCGGTCAGCGTGTAGGCGGTGGACGCCTTCGCGGTGTCGTAGCGGTCGATGATCTCCAGGGCTTCGAGGACCTCCTCGACGTCCTTGACTCCTGTGTACGGTCGACCGGCGGCTTTGTGCTGTCGCCAGTTGTGGTTGATGTCGCAGTACTGGCACTCCTCCTTGGCGCCGAAGTACTGGCAGACCCGGAAGACGGTGAGGTAGATCAGGTAGCCCCACTGGATGGTGGGGGCGACCTCCATGACCGACTTCCCGTTCGCGAGGGTGTGCCGGTAGTACTCGGGCATGGGCGGCACCCCGACGTCGGAGATCCGCCGTCCGTCGAGGTACAGCCCGAGCAGGCCGTCCTCACCGGCGGCCACGCGGTACGGCGAGGACGGGTTCACCCGCACGGAGACCACGGTCCGCCGCAGGTCGTAGGGGCCGCCGGTGAGGATGATCTCCTCCGGCGGGCGCCGCAGCGCGGCCTCGCCCAGCTCGGGCAGGGTGCCGTGGTCGAAGCTGAAGATGAAGTACGACTTCGGCTTGACCTCGCCCTTCTCGTTGTCGCTCAGGGCGGACGGGTCGAAGGCCACCCCGCCACGGAGCAGGTCCTCCTTGAAGACGGCCTCCCGCGGTACGTGCGGGAAGCGCTCCATCAGATCCTCGACCAGCGCGGTACGGCTGCCCATCCGTCATCTCCTTGCGGCTCGGGCGTACGACTCCTCACGGTATGCCCCCGCCTGCGCGCCGGCCGTGCCGGGGCCCCCTCCGACGCGCGGGGTGCGGCAAAACGGGCGACGGCCGGTGCGCGGCGGGGCGGCGCCGGATGAGAGGGTCGGCGCAGACGCACATCTCGGGAGGGACGGCAGGATGACGGAGACGGTCACCAACTGGGCGGGGAACATCACCTTCGCCGGGGAGCTGCACCGCCCGCGCTCCCCGGAGGAGCTGCGGGCCCTGGTCGCCGCCCATGCCGCGGTGCGGGTGCTGGGCAGCGGGCACTCCTTCAACGAGATCGCCGAGCCCGGCCCCGGCGGCGTGCTGCTCTCGCTGGACGCCCTGCCGTCCGAGGTGGAGATCGACACGGCGGCCCGTACCGTGCGGGTCGGCGGCGGCGTCCGGTACGCGGAGCTGGCCCGCCGGGTGCACGACCGCGGGCTGGCGCTGGCGAACATGGCGTCCCTGCCGCACATCTCGGTGGCCGGCTCGGTCGCCACCGGCACACACGGTTCGGGGGTCGCCAACGGGTCGCTGGCGTCAGCGGTGCGCGAGGTGGAGATCGTCACGGCGGACGGCTCGACGGTCGTCCTGGGCCGGGACGACCCGCGCTTCGGTGGCGCCGTCACCTCCCTCGGCGCCCTCGGTGTCGTCACCGCCCTCACCCTCGACCTGGAGCCCGGCTTCGAGGTCGAGCAGCACCTGTTCACCGAACTCCCCCTGGCCGGCCTGGACTTCGAGACGGTGGCGGCGTCGGCGTACAGCGTGAGCCTGTTCACCGACTGGCGGGAGCCGGGCTTCAGGCAGGTGTGGCGCAAGCGGCGCACCGACCAGCCCCTCCCGGACTTTCCGTGGGCGGCGCCCGCCACCGAGGCGCTGCATCCGGTGCCG
This sequence comes from Streptomyces sp. NPDC005574, assembly GCF_040605435.1. Lineage (NCBI taxonomy): Bacteria > Bacillati > Actinomycetota > Actinomycetes > Kitasatosporales > Streptomycetaceae > Streptomyces > Streptomyces sp. NPDC005574. The sequence continues at coordinate 85,990 of NZ_JBEXCW010000009.1, read as the reverse complement.
GGGATGCCGGCGGTGAACTGCACCGAGCAGTTCGGCGTGCCGGGGCCCTGGCACGAGCGGCTGCCGCACTTCAGGGCCGAGTTCACGCCGAGCAGCGGGACGGAGCTCCAGTCCGAGTACCTGCTGCCGCGCCGGTTCGCCGTCGACATGCTGTATGCGATCGACAGGATCCGGGAGACGGTCGCCCCCGTACTGCAGACCTGCGAGGTGCGGACCGTCGCCGCCGACGCCCAGTGGCTGAGCCCGTCGCACGGACGGGACACGGTCGCCGCGCACTTCACCTGGATCGAGGACACCGCGGCGGTGCTGCCGGTGGTACGGCGCGTGGAGGAGGCACTGGACCCCTTCGACGCCCGCCCGCACTGGGGGAAGGTGTTCACCGTGCCGACGCGGGTGCTGCGCGGCCGCTACCCCCGCCTGGACGAGTTCCGGGCGCTGGTCCGCGACCTGGACCCGGAGGGTAAGTTCAGCAACGTGTTCGTCCGGGACCTGCTGGGCTCCTGACTTTGTAAAACCCCTTTCCTAACCCCTTGTAGTAAGTCCCGGCGCCCCATAGCCTGGCGCCGCGCCGGTGCCGTTCTGCCCCGGTCCGCCGGAGTCGAAAGGACGGGGGCCGGCCCCATGAAGCGCACCTCACGTGACATCCGGACCGCGAACCGCTACGGGGTGCTGCGCCAGCTCGTCGCCGCCTCGCCCACCTCCCGCCAGCAGCTGGCGGCCGCCACCGGACTGAGTCTGGCGACGGTCGCCACGCTGGTCGGCGAACTGCTCGACCTCCGCATGATCACGGAGGTCGGGTTCGAGGACTCGGCGGGGGGCCGGCCCCGGGGTCTCGTCGCCGTCAACGCGTCGGGGGGCGCCCTGATCGGCGTGGACATCGCCGAGACGTACGTCCATGTCGAGCTCTTCGACCTCGGGCTGAACGTGCTGGCGCGCGCCGAGGAGGACATGCGCCCCGGTGAGAGCCGCCCCGAGCAGGTGGTCGGGCATGTCGCCGCGGCCGTCGGCTCGGTGGTCGCCCAGGCCGGGATCGAGGGCGCGCGGGTGCTGGGCGTGGGGGTCTGCGTGCCGGGCCAGGTGGACCGCGACACCGGGATCTCGGAGTACGCGCCCAACTGGGACTGGCACGACGTGCCGCTGCTCGACCTGCTCTCCGAGCACATCTCCTACCCCCTCTACCTGGACAATCCGCTGCGTGCCTGCGCGGTGGCCGAGCTGTGGTTCGGTGCCGCGCGCGGCCGCGGGGACGCCGTGGTGGTCAACCTCGGGACCGGGGTGGGCGCCGGGCTCGTCCTGGGCGGGGGGCTGCACCGGGGCGTGAGCAACAGCGCCGGCGAGTGGGGGCACACCACGCTGGTCCTGGACGGACGGCTGTGCCACTGCGGCAACCACGGGTGCGTGGAGACGTACGTCGGCGCGCCCGGCATCATGCTGAACCTGCGCGAGCTGAGCCCGGGCAGCCCCCTGCTGCACCCGGAGGACCAGACGGCGACCGTCGACGCGCTGGCCCGCGGGGTCGCCGAGGGCGATCCGGTGGCGCTCAAGGTGGTCCGCGACACCGCCCGCTACCTGGGCGCCGGCATCTCCGACCTGGTGAACCTGTTCAACCCCGAGGTCGTCGTGCTGAGCAGCTGGGTGGCCGCGACCCTCGGCGCGCCGCTGGTGGCGGAGGTGCGGGAGGCCGTGGCCAGGCACGCGCTGAGACGGCCGCTGGCCGCCACCGAGATCGTCCTGTCGCCCATCCCCACCGACCCGGTGTGCCTGGGCGCGGCGACCTTCGCCCTCGAGGGCGCGCTCCAGTCGGTGGGCCAGCGCAACGCGGCGCGCACCACGCCCGCGAGAGGCCGCGGCGTACGCCCTTCCTGACGAGGGCCGGACACTCCACGAACGCGCGGATCGCGCTGCGGCGACCCGCCCACCGTCACGTCCGGTATCCCGAACGCCACACAACGCTTCGAACAGACTTCGTCCAACCCCTTGCCGAAGGATTGGCCGAAGGTTAACGTCCCGCTCCGCAAGCCGAATCGAGCCGCCCGGCCGCAACGCCGTGGAGCCACCGCCGTACTCGAGACAAGGACGTCACCATGTCGGCAATGAGCAGCAACTGGGACCGCCGGTCACTCTTCAAGGCAGCAGCGGGCCTGGCCGCGGCCGGCACGCTGGCCGCCTGCGGCAGCAACAACGGCCGTGGCGGCAGCGGCGGTTCGGGGACGAACCTCACCCAGTTCTTCCACGCCTACGGCGAGGCGGGCACCGAGCAGGCCATCAAGAAGTACGCGGCGGCGTACGACAAGGCCAAGGTGAACACGCAGTGGATCACCGGCTCCGACTTCGAGAGCAAGCTCTTCGCGACACTGCTCACCAAGAACGCGCCGGACCTCTTCGAGTTCCACCCCCAGATCCAGCTCGTGAAGAGCGGGCAGGTGGCCGATCTGACCGACATCATCGAGCCGGTCAAGGACGACTTCAACCAGGCCGACATCAAGTCGCACACGGTCGACGGCAAGATGTACGGCGTCCGCATGATCGACGACCCGCAGTTCTTCTTCTACCGGCCCTCGCTGCTGGAGAAGGCCGGCGTCAAGGTGCCCACCACCCTCGACGAACTGGTCGAGGCGGCCGCCAAGCTCACCACCGGCAAGGTCAAGGGCCTGTTCCTCGGCAACGACCTGCACGCCGTCATCAACCCGATGATCTGGTCCGCCGGCGCCGACACCCTCGACGACAAGAACCAGATCGCCTACCACACGGACGGCGTGATCGAGGGCATCAAGAAGATGCGCAAGCTGTTCACCAGCGGCCACCTGCTCCTGGACGCCCCGGCCGACTACTGGGACCCGTCGGCGCTCAACCAGGGTCTGTGCGCGATGCAGTTCTGCGGCATGTGGGCGATGCCGCAGTTCCAGCAGACGCTCGGCGACGACATCGGCGTCTTCCCGTTCCCGAAGGTCACCGACAGCGGCAAGCCCTCGGTGTACAACGGCGGTTGGTCGATGTTCGTCAACGCCAAGGGCGACAACGTCGAGGCGGCCAAGGCGTACGTCAAGTGGCTGTGGATCGAACAGAAGACGTACCAGGAGGACTGGGCGACCTCCTACGGCTTCCACATCCCGCCGCGCACCTCGATCGCCGCGTCGGCCACCAAGCTGAAGTCGGGCCTGCCGGCCGAGGGCGTCAAACTCTTCACCGACTACGGGCACTTCGACAACATCGGCTGGACCCAGGCGATGATCACCGCGCTGGAGGACGTGTTCGCCAACTCGGTGCGCAAGGGCGGGGATCCGGAGGCCTCTCTCGACAAGGCCGACAAGACGGTGGACCGCGAGCTCAAGAAGCTGTTCGGATAGGCCGGCGGACGGACAGCGCCATGTCGACGACCACCACACCCGACCTCGCGCGCCCCGTCCCGGCGAAGCCCTCCGGGGCGTCGTTGCGGCGGGGGCTGCGGGGCAGCAGCACCCTCAACTTCTGGCTCTTCACCGGCCCGTTCCTCGTCGGGCTCGTGATCTTCGTCTACGTCCCCATCGGCTGGAGCATCTGGCTCAGCTTCTTCGAGGCCCGCTTCACCGTCACCCCGGACAAGTTCGTCGGATTCGAGAACTACCGCTTCATGCTCGGCGACAGCGACTTCGTCGGTTCGCTGGGCACCTTCACCGTGTTCGCCGCGTTCATCGTGCCGACCACCTGGGCCCTGTCGCTGGGCCTGGCCATGCTGGTGAACCGGCTGCGCTTCATGCGGGCGTTCTTCCGCTCGGTCTTCTTCCTGCCGACCGCGTGCAGCTACGTCGCCGCCTCGCTGATCTGGAAGATGTCCCTCTTCAACGGCGTCCGCTTCGGTCTGGCGAACACCGTCATCGGCTGGTTCGGCGTCGACAACATCGCCTGGCTCGCCAACCCCGACCCGCCGTGGTACTGGCTGGTCATCCTCACCGCGAGGCTCTGGCTCCAGTCCGGGTTCTTCATGATCCTGTTCCTGGCGGCGCTGCAGAACATCCCGGGCGAGCTGTACGAGGCCGCCGCGATCGACGGCGCCAAGCGCGGCTGGCAGACCTTCTGGTACATCACGCTGCCCCAGCTGCGGGCGACCTCGACGGCCGTGGTGCTGCTGCTCCTGGTGGCCGCCTACCAGGCGTTCGACGAGTTCTTCAACCTCCTGTCGAAGACCACCTGGGGCCGGCCGCCGCTGGTCGAGCTGTACTACACCGCCCTGGGCCAGAACCAGGACTACGGCGCGGGCAGCGCCGGCGCGGTGATGCTGACCCTGCTGATCGTCGTCGTGACCCTGTTCCAGGGCAAGCTCATGGGAATCGGAAGGAGGGAGGAGTCCAGGTGACCACCACCGCACCCGAGGTGAGGCGGACGCCACCGCCCGGGAAAGCGCCGGCGCGCAGGCGGCGCGGCGCGGTCATGGGGTCCACGGGCCTCTACCTCGCCACCGGCGTCGCCGCCTTCCTCTTCCTCGTCCCCTTCTACCTGCTGGTCCGCAACTCCCTGTCGACGGACCCCGACATCACCGGCGAGAACTGGAAGTTCTTCCCCACCGACATCCGGTGGAGCAACATCACCGAGCCGTTCCGCGACACCACGGTCGACTTCGGCCAGTCGATGGTCAACTCGCTGGTGGTGGGCGTGCTGCACACCGCCGGCACGCTGCTGGTGTGCTCGCTGGCCGGCTACGGCCTGGCCCGCATCCCCTACCGGCACGCCAACAAGATCTTCTACGCCGTCCTGTTCACCCTGATGGTGCCGGCCGCCGTCACCTTCGTGCCGAGTTTCGTGCTGGTCTCGTCCCTCGGCTGGGTCGACACCTACCGCGGTCTCATCATCCCGGGCCTGTTCAGTGGTTTCACCTGCTTCCTCTTCCGGCAGTACTTCCTGGGGTTCCCCAAGGAGCTGGAGGAGGCGGCGCGGGTGGACGGACTCGGCTACTGGGGCGCGTACTGGCGCGTCGTGGTGCCCAACTCGCTGAACTTCTTCGCGGCGATCGCGACCATCACCTTCATCAACGGGTGGAACTCCTTCCTGTGGCCGCTGGTCATCGGTCAGGACCCGAGCGCGTGGACCGTCCAGGTCGCCCTGTCGTCGTACATGACGAACCAGACGGTCAACTACCACCTGATCTTCATGGCCACCGCCATTTCCATCCTGCCCCTGCTGCTCGTGTTCCTCTTCCTCCAGCGCTGGCTGGTGCAGGGGATCGCACAGACCGGCATCAAGGGCTGACGCCCACTCCCCCGAACCTGGAGACCGATGTCTTTCCGCACCTCTCCCACTGCCGTCGGCTACGTCGAGGACGTCTCACCGGGCAGCGGCGCCCTGCCGCCCCGCGCCTGGTACGCGTCCTCGGACGCGAAGTCCCTGTCGCTGAACGGCAGCTGGCGGCTACGGCTGTCCGCGACGGCCGACGCCGAGGACGACTCGTTCGCCGAGGAGGGGTTCGACGCCGGGGACTGGGCCGAGGTCACGGTCCCCGGCCACTGGGTCCTCCAGGGCGACGGGGCCTTCGGGTCCCCGATCTACACCAACCACCTCTACCCGTTCCCGGTCGACCCGCCGCACGTGCCGACCGACAACCCGACCGGTGACCACCTGAGGACCTTCGACCTGCCTGCGGACTGGCCGTCCGGGCCGGACGCGGGCGGCGCGGTGCTGCGCTTCGACGGCGTCGAGTCGTGTGCGCGGGTGTGGCTCAACGGCACCGACATCGGCGAGTTCAAGGGCTCGCGGCTGGCGCACGAGTTCGCGGTCGGCCATCTGCTGAAGAGCGCGGGCAATGTGCTGGCGGTCCGGGTCCACCAGTGGTCCGCGGGCTCGTACCTGGAGGACCAGGACCAGTGGTGGCTGCCGGGCATCTTCCGTGACGTCACCCTGCTGCACCGCCCCGCGGGCAGCGCGCTCGACTTCTTCGTGCACGCCTCCTACGACCACCGCTCCGGCGAGGGCACCCTGCGCGTCGAATCCGACGTCGACGGCCGGGTGACCGTGCCCGACCTGGACATCGATGTCGCGACGGGCGACGCGGTGACGGTCCCGGTCCAGCCGTGGACGGCGGAGACACCCCGGCTGTACGACGGTGAACTGGTGACGGAGGGCGAGCGGGTGCCGCTGCGCGTCGGCTTCCGCACCGTCGAACTCGCCGACGGCCTGATCAAGGTCAACGGCAGCGCGATCCTCTTCAAGGGCGTCAACCGGCACGAGTGGCATCCCGAGCGGGGCCGCGCCCTGGACCTGGAGACGATGCGTGAGGACGTGCTGCTGATGAAGCGGCACAACGTCAACGCCGTCCGCACCTCGCACTACCCGCCGCACCCGGCCTTCCTCGACCTGTGCGACGAGTACGGCCTGTGGGTCATCGACGAGTGCGACCTGGAGACCCACGGCTTCACCGAGCAGGACTGGCGCGACAACCCGGTGGACGACGACCGCTGGACGCCCGCCCTCCTGGACCGCGCGGCCCGCATGGTCGAGCGGGACAAGAACCACCCGTCCGTCGTCATCTGGTCCCTCGGCAACGAGGCCGGCACCGGCCGCGGCCTGACCGCCATGGCCGAGTGGATCCACGCCCGGGACGCCGGACGCCTCGTGCACTACGAGGGCGACTGGAACTGCCGCGACACGGACATGTACTCGCGGATGTACGCCTTCCACGCCGAGGTCGAGACGATCGGCCGGGGCCTGGACGGCGGCACCGAGAAGCGCCGCGAACTGCCCTTCATCCAGTGCGAGTACGCGCACGCCATGGGCAACGGCCCCGGCGGACTGGCCGACTACCAGGAGCTGTTCGAGAGGTACGAGCGGCTCCAGGGCGGCTTCGTCTGGGAGTGGATCGACCACGGCATCAGGCACCCGGAGCTGGGCTACGCCTACGGCGGCGACTTCGGCGAGGAGTTGCACGACGGCAACTTCGTCTGCGACGGGCTGCTGTTCCCCGACCGGAGCCCGTCCCCCGGGCTCGTCGAGTACCAGAAGGTCGTCGAGCCGGTCCGTATCGACGGTGACGGTCTCGAAGGCACCGTCCGCGTCACCAACAAGCACGACTTCGCGGACCTGTCGGCCCTCGCCTTCGAGTGGTCCTACCAGGTGGACGGCGAGACCGTCGAGGCCGGCACGCTGTCCGTGCCGCCGCTCGCGCCCGGCGAGTCGGCCGAGGTGAAGCTGCCCGAGCCGCCCGCGGGCCCGCGGAGCGCGGAGACCCAGTGGACGGTGAGCGCGCTGCTCGCCGCCGACACCGCGTGGGCGCCGAAGGGCCACCGGGTCGCCTGGGGTCAACTCCCCGTCGCGCCACGGCCGCTGCCGCGCCTCACCGCGACGGGCCGCCCGGTGCGCGGCGACGGGCACATCACCCTCGGCCCGGCCCGCTTCGACGCCCGGACCGGCGCGCTCACCGCGATCGGCGGGATCGAGGTGAGCGGCCCGCGTCTGGACGTGTGGCGCGCCACCACCGACAACGACGAGGGCGCCGAGTGGCAGTCCGACACCCGTTACGGCGTCCTGTGGCGCACGCTCGGCCTGCACCGCATGCAACACCGCCTGGACGCGGTGGAGTCGGCCGAGGACGCTTTGACGGTGCGGACCCGGGTGGCGCCGGCCGCCCGGGAGCTGGGTCTGGCCACGGTGTACCGCTGGACCTCGGACGGCAACCGGCTGCGGCTGACGGTGTCGGTGTCCCCCGAGGGCGAGTGGACGCTCCCGCTGCCCCGGCTCGGCGTCCGCCTCGGGCTGCCCGGCTCGGCGGACCGGGTGCGCTGGTTCGGCGGCGGTCCCGGTGAGGCGTACCCGGACACCAGGGCGGCCGCCGCGCTGAACCGCTGGGAGTCCACGGTCGACGCGCTGCAGACGCCGTACGTGCGCCCGCAGGAGAACGGCGCCCGCTCCGACGTCCGTTGGGTGGAGATCGGTGGTCTGCGCGTCGAGGGCGACCCGGCGTTCTGGTTCAGCGCGCGCCGCTGGACGAACGAACGGCTGGATGCGGCCGCCCACCTCACCGATCTCACGCCCGGCGACACGGTGTGGGTCAACCTCGACCACGGGCAGCACGGCATCGGCTCGCAGTCCTGCGGTCCGGGCCCGCTGCCGCAGTACTTCCTGCGGGCGGAGCCGACGGAGTTCTCCTTCGTGTTCTCGGTTCTCGACCGGTGACCCCGGCCGAACGCGTCCGGGCTGCGAAATGAGCGGTCGACTGATCGATCGACGGTTTGTGGCACCGCGGCCTGCGGCACCGCGCAGGGGTCAACGGGTGGGCCGCCGACCGCGCTTCGGTCAGTGGTCCGCGCAGCACGGGGTCGGGTCGGGGACCTCGAAGGGGACGAGGGCGCCGGCCGCGGCGGGCATGGCGGTGAGGACCAGCTCCCCGTCCTGAAACTGCGGACGTACGTGATTGTTCGTCAGGAGCACGGTGGCCGGGTCGGGTTGTCGCGAGCCCGACCCCAGGACGGTCACACGGTCGATCGCGGAGCGGTCGAGCAGGTCCGCGACCGACAGGGTGCCGGTGAGCGCCGACACCCCCGGATAGAGCACCGCGCGGCCCACCGCGTCCGGAACGCCGGGCGCCACCTCGTACCCTCCGGAACCGAGCCGCTCCAGGGCGGTGCGCAGGAGCGGCTCGGTCGGCAGCGCGAAGGACAGACCGACGTGCGGCCGCCCTTCGCGCAGCAGGTGGGTGCAGCCGAACGTGCCCTCGGTCAGGGCGAGTTCGGCTGACAGGGAGTGCAGCAGGTGATCGGCGGCACGCAGGTCCCGCACGCCCGCGTCCACCGTGAGGACGTACGGTGTCACGACGGCAGGACCCACACCGGGTTGGCGTAGAACCACAGGTCGCGCCACGGATCGGCGTCACCGGCGACGTCGATGGCCGGGCCCGCGGGGTCCACCGCCGCGCCCCTCGCGCCGACGGCGGACCGGTTGCCGTCGGTGCCGCGCAGCCGGACGTACAGCGGGCGGTCGACGCGGCCGAGGTCGTGGGTGAGCCGGACCGTGCCGGTGGCCTTGTCCACGTCGTAGGAGCGGACGACCTTCGCCGTGGGCGTGGTGAACGTGTCCCGGTCGGCCACCGGGCCGGTCACCTCGCCCCGGATGACGTCCACCCGGGCCAGGGACGGTACGAAACCCGCCCAGTTGGGGCCGCCGGCCGTCGTCACGTCCACCGTCAGCGAGACCTTCGTGCCCTTCTTCACGTGCAGGGCGCCGCCGAGGGTGGCCCACCGGCCGCCGCCGGACACCCGCGCGTCGAGGCCGTCGAGGAGCTGCCCGTGGTCGACCCAGACGCGGCCCGCGCGGATGCCGTCCATGACGGCCGCGTAGGAGAAGCCGTCGGCGCCCACGTGCGTACGGCTGTACTGGCCGGGCCAGAAGTCGCCCTGGGTGATGTCGATCCCGCCGCCGTAGACCGGGTCCTGGTACCGCCCGTCGGTGGCGAAGTCGCCGCCCGGTCCGCGCACGGCGGTGTCGGCGTAGACCTGGTGGGAGTCGGAGTTGGCGGTGATCCACCAGGGCCGGCCCTCGGCGAGGAGGCTGTCCCACAGGCCGCCGACGGTGGCCGTCATCCAGTCGAAGCCGCCCCAGGTGCGGTAGCTCTCCAGGGGGAAGCCGGCGAACGAGTTGGCGCTCGGGCTGTTGTCGTAGATGCCGCGGGCCCGGCCGGCACCGAGCGGCGCGGGCAGTCCGGCGGCCTGGTGGCCGGGCGCGCCCTCGAAGCCGACGGCGATCTGGTGGCCCGCGTCGGTCGCGTCGCGCCAGGCGCGGATCTCGTGCGGGGAGTCCACACCGCGCCGCGCCGGGTGGTTGGCGAGCATCAGCGCGTCCCTGACCTCGCGGCGCCTGACCTGCTCCCCGAGGAAGGCGAGGCCGGCGACCGCGAGGGCCTCGTTGGCGGGCGTGGAGTCGGAGGCGTTGTGGACGCTGCCGTCGTAGTCGGTCTCGAACCGCTTGAGGACGGCGACCTCGTTCTTGCCCGGGTGCACGAACACGGTGCCGTGCTCGGCGGCCGGGATGTTCCACTCCAGGCCCTGGAAGACCAGGGTGTCCCGGTGGGCGGCGCGGGCCGCCCTGATGTCCGGGTTGACCTTGTCGACCCCGATCCGGGCGTGCGTCTCGCTGCCGTGGTCGGTGATGACCAGCCAGTCAATGCCGTGCCGGGCGCCCTGGCGGACCTGGTCGACGACGCGGTACTTGCCGTCGCTGCTGTACTGCGTGTGGATGTGGTGGTCGCCGGCCAGCCACAGGAAGCCCTTCTTGCCTCGGGCGCCGGAGTCGGCGGCCTGCGCGGGGGTGGCGGCGTACGCGGGGGCGGCCACGCCGGGAAGCACACCGGCGGCCGTCAGGCCGGCGCCGAGCAGCCCCGCCCGGCGGAGCAGGGAGCGGCGCGACTGCTGTTCGGGGGTCAGGGCGTCGTCGGGAACGGAGACGTCGAAGGCGGCGGGCAACGGCGCCGTCACCCCGTCCGCGTGGCCGTGCCCGTGGTCATGTCCGTGGCCGTGGTCATGTCCGTGGTGGTGACCGTGCCCGTGCCCCATGATGCGCCTCCTGGATGCCGTCGCCGTCCGCCGCCCGCCGAGCTGTGCGCGGGCGCCGCGTGTGGAGGATCGAGGCGGAACCTGAACGGTGGACGACCGGGGAGTGAGCGCCGAATGCCCCGGACACGGCGGATCGGCCCGCGGCTCCCGGTTGTCCCGACTGCCCTTGTTCGTCACGCCGGTTGCCGCCCCGTACGGAAGCCGGCCGGCACCTTTCCGGCCCGGCCGCGGACGCGCCCGCGACCCGCCGGGGCCGCCCGGACGGCGCGGAACTGGGATCATGGCCTCCTCCCGGCCGCCCGAGGCTGCCGGCATCGCACGCGGAGGTCGCCCATGGCTCGCGCAGGACTCACCCCCGGCCTCGTCGTCGCGGCCGCCGCCGAACTCGCCGACGAGGTGGGCTTCGAGAACGTCACGCTGATCGCGCTGGCACGGCGTTTCGGGGTGAAGGACGCGAGCCTCTACTCGCACGTCAAAAACCTCCAGGACCTGCGCACCCGCGTCGCGCTGCTGGCCGGCGGCGAGCTGATCGAGCAGATCGCCGACGCGGTCGCGGGCCGGGCCGGCAAGGACGCCCTCCGCGCGTTCGCCGACGCCTACCGGACGTACGCCCGCCTGCATCCGGGCCGGTACGCCGCCACCCAGATCCGTATCGACCAGTCCCTGGTCGCCGACTCCCCCGCCCTGCGCCGCACCGCCGAGATCACCCACGGCATGCTCCGCGCGTACGGCCTCGCCGAACCCGACCTCACCGACGCGGTACGGCTGCTGCGCGCCACCTTCCACGGCTACTGCGCCCTGGAGGCCGGCGGCGGTTTCGGCGCCCCCAGGGACGTGGAGAAGTCCTGGGAGCGCGCGATCGACGCCCTGCACGTCGCGCTCGAACACTGGCCCGCGGACACGCACCAGCCGGCGGGGCACGGCGGCGAGCGGGTCGGGCACGGCGACGGCTGAGTTCTCGGCGAGGGCGTGGCGCGGCCGCCTCGGGCCGGGAGACGCGGCCTGGCGGTCAGCCGGTGCCGATCGGCAGGGCGTCCGTGTACCCGTTCGTCGGCCGGGCGATCTTCCTGACGCTGCGGGCGTCCAGGGCCACCGGCGCCGAACCCGTGCCCAGGGTGCCCCCCGGGTGCCAGGTCCCCGTGAGGCTCACCCAGCTGTCGGCGGGCGGCGTCGGAACGCCCTGGACCAGCACCTTCACCGACTGGGCGTCCGCCGCGCAGCAGGAGAGCATGATCCGGGTCAGGTACCAGGCGCCGCCCGCCGTGCCGGGCGTGACGAAACCGGTCATCAGGACGGTACGACCCTGGATGGCCCGCGTGCGGTCCTGCGTGACCCGGCTGGTGAAGTCGCTCAGGGTGATCGGCAGCGGTGAGGTCGCGGGCAGCGGGTCGAAGTCGTCCTGGTGCGTGACGGCCTTGGCGGGTTCCCGGGACGCCGTGTACGCGCCGAGTGCGGGCGGGGCCCAGAACAGCAGGCTCAGCGCCGGCAGGAACAGCAGCCAGGCCACCCGGGGCACCCCGGAGTGATCGTGCCCACCGTGGACGCCGGCGGCCCGGGCGCCCTCGTCGCGGGGGTCGCCGCCGTCCTCGTGGGGGTGCGCGGTGCTGTGGAGGTGCGCGGTGCCGTGGGGGTGCGCGGTGCCATGAGAGTGCGTGTGCGCGTCGCTGTCGCCGGTGTCCCCGTCCGGCGGCCGGTGCCGGGACCACGCCTCCGCCACGCCCAGCAGGAGCAGCAGCACGCCGGAGGCGACCAGCAGCGGTCGCATGCCCTCCTTGACGTATCGGACGTACAGGTCCGTGAAGAGTGACGCGTGCAGGACGCCGAGGCCGCTGAGGACGAGCAGGAGAATCTGGAGGGTGCGTCTCACAGCAGCACGCCCGCTATCAGCACGCTGCACACGATCGCGACGACCGTGGTGGCGGCGGAGAAACGGACCGCGAAGGCCCGGCCGAAGGTGCCCGTCTGGAGGGCGATGAGCTTCAGGTCGACCATCGGCCCGACGACCATGAACGTCAGCCGGGCGGGCAGCGAGAAGCCGGTGAGGGAGGCGGCCACGAACGCGTCGGCCTCGGAGCACACCGCGAGCAGGACGGCGAGCGCCGCCAGGAACAGCACCGACAGCCAGGGCGAGCCGGAGAAGGTGTCGAGGACCGAGCGCGGGACCGTCACGTTGAAGGTGGCCGCCGCCATCGCGCCGACCACGAGGAAACCGCCCGCGTGCAGGAAGTCGTGCTGGAAGCCGCGCCGGAACTCCGTCCAGCGGCTGCGCCCGGGGGTGTGCCCGGTGTGCCGTACGGCCGGCCGGAGCCATTCCTCCCGGCCCAGCCAGAGCCACAGCCAGCCCATCACGACGGCGGTGGCGAGGGAGGCGAGGAGCCGGGCCAGCACCATCACCGGACTGGCGGGGAAGGCGATGGCGGTGGCGGTCAGCACGACCGGGTTGACGGCGGGCGCCGACAGCAGGAAGGAGAAGGCGGCGGCCGGGGTGACGCCCCGGCCGATCAGACTGCTCGCGACCGGCACCGACGCGCACTCGCAGCCCGGCAGGACGACCCCGGCGGCCGTGGCGACGGGGACGGCGAGCGCGGGCCGCCTGGGCAGCACCCGGCTGAACACGCGAGCCGGCACGAACGCGCTGATCGCCCCCGACAGGGCCGTGCCGAGCAGCAGGAAGGGCAGGGCCTGGAGGGTGACGGCGAGGCAGACGGTCCGCCAGGCGTGCACGGCCGGTTCGTCCCCCCACCGGCCGAACGCGAAGAGCGCCGTCCCGGGCACCGCGGCCGCGCCGGCCAGCAGGAGCGGCCAGTGCCGGGGCCAGCCGCGGCCGGCGGGTGCCGCGCCCGCCGGGGTGCCGGTGGCGGCCGTCGGCCCCTCGGCCCGTTGAACTGTCGTCAGCACACCAGCTCCACACGTCGGATGTCCGCACCGAAGATAGCGGCCCGGATTTTCCCCCTCCGCACCGTCCCACCCCAATGGCCCCGGGCCACCGCGCCCACGGGCTCACGACGCCCCCGCCCGGACTCCGCCTGCCGCTCGGCCACCCGCCCCGGCGCGACTCCCCGACCTGTCTCCCGCCCAGCCTCCGAGCCTCCTTGGCCCACGCCTCGGGCCCTGGGCCCGCCCGGCCGAGCCCGCCGGTCAGCCGACCGTGGTGACCGTCACGTCGCCGTCGTCGAGCCGCACCCGCAGTGCGGGACCGTCGAGCCAGTCGACCTCCAGCTCCCCGGCTTCGTTCACCCGTAGGGACACCGTCTCCGTCAGGGGCGCCGGGGCCGGTTCGGCGGTCAGCCGGGCCAGGGCCACGAACAGGGTGCCGCCCTCGGTGTCCGGGCCGGCCTCGCCGGTGAGGTCGCCGGCGAGGCCGACGGCCGGCCGGAGTTCGGCGCGGACGCCGTCCCCGGCCGCCCAACCGGTCACGCGCACCGGCGTGCCTTGGGCCGCCCCCGTCACCCGGTGGGCCCGCACCTCCGCCGCCCCGTGCGCGAGCACGACGGTCGTGACCCGCGCGCCGCCGCCGGCCCGGTGCCGCGAGGCCGCCCAGCCGTCGCCGACGCCCAGCGGCTCGATGCCGGTACGCCCCGGATCACCGCCGACGATCACACTGTTGTCGTACGACGCCGAGGGCGCCGTCACCGTCGAGTAGGCGAGGCGCGTGTAGTGGGGGTCGTAGCGGACGTCCTCGCTGCCGTGGTTGTGCAGACGCACCAGGCCGTCCGAACACGTGGACTGCACGAGCCAGTTGGGTGGGGCGACCGGCGTGACGGCGTCCGCCCGCTCGGCCGGGCCCGGTTCCTCGGTGGCGGTCCACACGGGGTGGTCGGCCGGCAGGAGCAGACCGAGGAAGCCCTTGCTCGCCCAGTACGGCGAGGCGGGGCCCGAGTAGCCCTGCAGGACGCTCTCGTCGGGGCCGTGCCAGCCGAGGGACAGCAGACCACGGGAGTCGACCGCGCCGCGGTCGAGGAAGTACCGCAGCGCGCCGGAGGCCAGCCGGCGGGTCTCGCCCGGCGACAGCGGTGTCCGGCCGGTGAGCTGGCCCAGCCACAGCGGGGCCGTCGTCGCGAAACGGTAGGTGAGGCTGCGGCCCTGCCGCATCGGGGCGCCGTCGGCGCCGAACAGGCGGGCGTAGTCCTCCAGATGGCGGAAGAGCCGGCCGCCGTAGAGGTCCAGCAGGCGGGTGTCGCCGGCCAGCCAGGCGTGCAGCACCGGATAGAGGTGCATGGCCCAGCCGTTGTAGTAGTCGAAGGCGCGGCCGGGGCCGTCGGAGTACCAGCCGTCACCGGCGTACCACTCCTCGATGCGTTCCAGGCCCCGGTCGACCGCCTTGCGGGACGCGTCGGGCTCGTGGCCGATCTCCTGGAGGAAGCCGCCGACCGTCACCGGGAACAACTCCCAGTTGCAGGGCCAGGGTTCGGCGGAGAGGGCGTCGCCGAGCCAGGCCGCGGCGCGCCCGCGCACTCGGTCGTCGAGGCGGTCCCACAGCTGCTCGCGGGTGATGCGCAGGGCGAAGGCGATGGACGCCGCCTCCACCAGCGGCTGGCTCCGGTCCTCGATGCGCGGCCAGACCCCGCCGACGCCGGCCGCGAGTCCCTCGGCGTACCGCTCCAGGGCGTTCTCGTCCCGGCGCAGGGCCGCCAGCAGCAGCGTACGGGCGTACCCCTCCAGGCCGTCCGAGAGCCGGCCCGACCAGCTGACCCGCCCGCCCGGCAGGTGGTAGAGCGCCCCGCCCTCGGCGGCGTACGGCTCGACGGCGGCGAGCAGGGAGTCTGCGGCCGCCTCCCAGTGGGCGCGGGTGAAGCCGGTGCGGGGGCTGAGGACGCGGTCGTCGGGGGGCAGATGCATCGGCTCTCTTCCTCGTCGGCGGTGGGGGGTGCGGTGTCGGCTGTGGACAGTCGGCTGTCCGCGGTGAGCGGTGAGCGGTCAGCGGTCAGCGGTCAGCGGTCAGCGGTCAGCGGTCAGCGGTCAGCGGTCAGCGGTCAGCGGTCAGCGGTCAGCGGTCAGCGGTCAGCGGGATGGTGGCGGCGGGATGGTGGCGGCGGGTCGGCGGGGTGGGGCCTGGGGCGCCCCGGTTCCGGTCGGGACGCCCCAGGGATCGTGGGGCACTCAGCCCATCCGCACCCTGGTCCGCGGCACCAGGTGCCGGGCGAGGAGTTCGTCGCGGACCAGGCCGGCGTAGACCGTGGCACCGTACGCGGAGGTGTGCGTGTTGTCGCGCTTCTCGTTGTAGAGGTACAGGGCCTTGGAGTTTTCGACGCCGAGGGATTCCACCAGTGCCTTCGTCTTCGCCGTCAGGTCGATCAGCGGCACGTCCTGGGCCGCCGCCACCGAGCGGATCACCTCAGGATGGTTCACTCCGAGGCCGTTGACCAGAAGCGCGGTGTCGTTGTTCAGGGTTCCGTCGGTGTTGAACCAGCGCCGCACGATCGGAGTGACCAGGACCGGGCGGCCGCCGCGCTCGCGGACGCCTGCGACGAACGTCTCCAGGTTGGCCCGGTAGGTCGCCTCGTCGGTGGTCTTGTCGTTGTGGGCCAGCTGCACGAGCACCAGGTCGCCGGGGAGGATCAGCGGCCGGACGGTGGCCCACAGCCGCGGGTCCTGAAGGTAGCTGACCGTACTCTCGCCGGAGTCCGCGTAGTTGGCGACGGGCACGCCCCGGCGCACGTACTGCGGCAGCTGCTGGCCCCAGCCCGAGTAGGGGGCGCCGGGCTGGTCGCAGACGGTGGAGTCGCCGACCAGGATGAGCTGCCGGGCGGCGCGGGCCGTCGGGTCGGCGGTGGTCCGGGCGTACGGGCGGGCCGGGGTGACGCGGATGCCGGCCAGGGCGGGTGCCGGGCCGCCGACCGTCAGGTCCAGGCCGGGAGTTCCGTCCGGGCCGGTCGGTTCGCCCTCGGGGGTGCGGACGTTCACGGTGAAGCTGCGGGTGACACGTTCCCCGGCCGGGACGGCCGTCTCCGGCAGCAGGGAACGCCGGGTCTCGCCGCCGACGCTCGTGGCCGACCCGGTGGCGCCGCCGAGACGGACCGTCACGTCGTACGTGCCGGGCGGCACGTCGAAGTGGCAGGCGGTGGCGGTGCAGTGGTCGAGACCGAGGGGGCGCTGCCCTCCGTGGGCCTGGGCCGGTGCGGCCGTCAGACCGGTGCTCAGGGTCAGCGCCGCGAGCACGGCGAGGTTGAAACGTCTCATGAAGCTTCCTCCGGCAGGTCTGCTGGGCCTGGCGGGTGGACCGTACCGCTCCCGGCAAGCGCTTTCTAGGTCTTGAGCGTCTTTCGCACAACTACCAACCCCGGCCCGGTGAAAGCCCTTTCGCGAAATCGATTCAACTGTCACTCTGACGAATCACCCGCACCCCCACCTCCCGAAGGAGGCACCCCCATGTCCGGCTCCCCGAACCGACCGGTCCGACGCCGCACCTTCGTCCTCGGCACCGCCGCCGGCGCCGGTTCCGCGGCACTCGCCGGGCCGCTCGCCCCGGCCGCCTCGGCCGCCGGGTTCGGCTGGTCGGACGACGGTTCCCACTACGTCGTCGACACCGGCGCCCACCTCGTGTTCAAGGTCGACAAGGCCAACGGCGACCTGACCTCACTGGTCTACCGGGGCACCGAGTACCAGGGCTACGGCGGCAAGAACTCGCACGTCGAGTCGGGCCTCGGCAGCTCCACGGTGACCATCGCCCAGTCCGGCTCCACGATCCTGGTCTCCGTCGCGTACGGCACGCTGAGGCACTACTACGCGGCCCGCAGCGGCGAGGACAACGTGTACATGTGGACCTACAAGGCCGACACGTCGGTCAGTGCGACCCGCTACATCGTGCGCGTCAGGGCGGGCCTGTTCCTCAACGACGAACCCGACTCCTACACGTACGCGCCCACCACCCTCGAGGCCTCGGACGTGTTCGGGAAGTCCGACGGCCAGACCCGCTCCAAGCACTACTCCGGGCTCCGGGTCATCGACTACGACCACGTCGGCTGGTCCGCGGGCGGCGTCGGCCTGTGGATCGTGCGCAGCAACCACGAGAAGGCGTCCGGCGGCCCGTTCTACCGTTCGCTGCTGCGCCACCAGAGCGCGGACGGCGGCGGCCTGTACGAGATCCTCTACTACGGCGAGAACCAGACCGAGGACCAGCGCTTCGGCCTCCAGGGCCCCTACGTCATCGCCTTCACGGACGGTGGAGCACCCTCCTCCGCGTTGTCCCCCGGCACCCTGACCACCTCCTGGGCGGACTCGCTCGGCATCACCGGTTACGTCGGCGCGAGCGGCCGGGGCCGGGTGGCCGGCGTCGGGATCACCGGGCGGGACACCGCGCAGCCGTACACCGTGGGGCTGGCGAACCCGGCCGCCCAGTACTGGGGTTCCGCACGGGACTCGGACGGCTACTTCTCGGTCGGAGGTGTACTGCCGGGTGCGTACACGCTGACGGTCCACAAAGGAGAGTTGGCTGTATACAGTACGCCGGTGACCGTCGCCGCGGGCACGACGACCACCCTCAACACCCTCGCCGTCCCGTTCTCGAACGACCCCGGCAACGCGAGCGCGATCTGGCGGATCGGCGACTGGAACGGCACGCCGGCCGGCTTCAAGAACGCCGCGCTGATGACGTACGCGCATCCGTCGGACGTCCGCGCCGCCCCCTGGACCGGCAACGTCGTGATCGGCAGCGGGACCGAGACCTCGGGCTTCCCGGCGTACCTCTGGAAGGACGTCAACAGCGGTCTGCTGGTGTACTTCCGGCTGACCGCGGCGCAGGCCGCCGCCGCGCACACCCTGCGGATCGGCGTGACGACCGCCTACGCCAACGGCCGGCCGCAGGTCGTCGTCAACGACACCTGGACCTCCGCCGTCCCCGCACCGCCCACGCAGCCGAGCACCCGGTCGCTGACCGTGGGTTCCTACCGGGGCAACAACCACACGTTCACCTACAGCGTGCCGGCCAGCGCCTGGCTCACGGACACCGGCCGGTACAACGTGCTGAGGATGGACGTGGTGAGCGGTTCGGGGACGACCTCGTATCTCAGCGCGGGCACGTCGGTCGACGCGATCGACCTACTGGCCTGAATGCCCGACGTGGCGTCAGGTACCGCGCGTCCACTGCTGGTTGGTGCCGCCGTTGCAGGTGTACGTGATGACCGCGGCGGAGTTGGCGGTGGACGCGCCGTTCACGTCCAGGCACTTGCCGCTCGCCCTGGCCTTGAGGAGCGAGTAGCTGCCGGAGGCCGTCACGCTCCACTGCTGGCTGGTGGCCGACGCGCAGTTCTCCTGGGTGACGCTCGTGGCGTTCTCCGTCAGGCACAGCGAACTGCCGCGCACCACCAGCTGGTAGTAGCCGCCGCCGACGGACTTGAACCAGTACTTCTGGTTGCCGCCGCCGTTGCAGTCGTACTGCTTGACGACCGCGCCCGGCCACAGGGACTGGCTGGTCACGTCCGCGCACTTGGCCGAGTGCCGGGCGATGAGGGTGTTGTAGGTGGCACTCGTGCCGGTGACCGTTCCGGCGGCGGCGTCCACGGTGACCTCCGGGTACCAGGACATGGACATCGTGGTGGAGGTCGGGAAGGTCAGCGGCAGCCACACGTAACGCGAGTCGTTGACCGTCCCGCCGAAGGAGTTGCCCCAGCGGTCGCCGAGGTAGAGGTACGAGGTGCCCGAAGTGCCCTGCACCGCGAGGACGTACGCGGTCTGCGAGCCGTAGGCCGTGGCGTCGCCGACGTTCGTCATCGCGCTCCATGGGCCGGTCAGGCTGGTCGCGGTCGCGTACTGCTGTTGGTTGGGGCTCCAGCCGGTGGCGCCCGAGGTCAGCATGAAGTAGACGCCGTCCCGCTTGAACAGGGCCGGCGCCTCGCGGTGGCCGCCCGGCCAGGGGTTCGCGGTGAGGCTCGCTATGCCCGTGTAGTCGGCGGTGAGCCGGTAGATGTGCAGGTCGTAGTTCTCGTTGGCGGCGGAGGCCATGTAGCCGGTGCCGTCGCTGTCCACGAAGACCGTGATGTCGCGGGACATGTGCTGGCCGAGGGGCCGGAAGCTGCCCTGGTAGGCGTAGTCGCCGTCGACCGTGTCGGAGACGGCGACGGCGGCCCGCGCCTCGCTGTAGTCGGTGCCGTTCTCCTTGTGCATCCACATCACGAACTTGCCGGTGGAGGCGTTGTACATGACCTTGGGCCGCTCGATGTTGGCGCTCGCCAGTTCGGCGCCGCTGGAGCGGGTCAGGACGTGGTTGCGGAACTCCCAGTTCCTGAGGTCCGTGGAGCGGTAGGCGTCGACATAGAGGAAGGTGTTGTCGGTGTCGCGGTGCTCACCGAACCAGTAGTAGTAGGCGCCGACCTTGATGACCCCGCCGCCGTGCGCGTGCGCGAGCGCGCCCGAAGTGTCGGTGATCTGGGTGCCGTTGGTGAGGGTCTGGGGTGCGGCCTGAGCCGGTCCGGCGATGGCGAGGGCGCCGAGCAGGGTCAGGCAGAAGGCGAGCAGGGCCGCGTACGCACGTCTCATCTCACGCACTCTCCTTGACGGTGTCGATCAGGCGGGGCGCGGTCGCGGCCCGGTCCGTGGTGCGGTCGGCCGGGCCGGTGGCCACGGCCGGGCTCGCGGCGCCGTCCGGGGCCGCTGGTGTGTCGGCCACGGGGATCCCGAAGTCGGGGGTGCCGTCCCGGTTCCAGCGCAGCCTCTGGACACGGGTGTGACGGTTGGGGTCGTCCAGCGGATCGCCGGTGATCTTTTCGTAGGGGCGGGCGTGGTAGACGAGGACGTCGCTGCGGCCGTCCTCGGCGACGGTGAAGCAGTTGTGGCCGGGGCCGTACTGCCGGGTGGTGTCGTTGCTGGTGAAGACCGGTGTCGGCGACTTCGACCAGCTCGCCGGGTTCATGAGGTCACCGCCGGCGTCCGCGGTGAGCAGGCCCAGGCAGTAGTGCCGGTCGGTGGCACTGGCCGAGTACGACAGGAAGACCCGGCCGTTGCGCGCGATGGCCGACGGCCCCTCGTTGACCTTGTAGCCGACACACTCCCAGTCCAACTCTGGTGTCGAGAGGCGGATTTGGGGTCCGATCAGGGTCCACGGGTTCGCCATCCGGGACAGGAAGATGCCGGTGTTGTCGCCCAGGCCGGGCTCGTGCTGTGCCCACGCGAGATAGCGGGAGCCGCGGTGCGTGAAGGTCGTGGCGTCCAGGGAGAAGGTCTCCCAGGCCGTCCTGATCTGCCCCCGCTCGATCCAACTGCCGCGGAAGGGGTCGGGGTTGGCGTTCTCCAGCACCCAGATGCGGATGTCCCAGACGCTCTCCGCGGGGGCGGAGGCGAAGTAGACGTACCACTTGCCGCCGATGCGGTGGATCTCCGGCGCCCAGATGTGCGCGCCCATCGGTCCGCTCGGGTGCCGGGTCCAGATCACCGACTCGGCCGCGGTGCGCAGCCCGGCGAGGGTGCGGGAGCGGCGCAGGACGAGGCGGTCGTACTCGGGGACGGTGGCCGTGAAGTAGTAGTGGCCGTCCGCGTGGCGGAGGATGTGCGGATCTGCGCGGTTGCGGACCAGCGGGTTGGCGCAGCCGACGGCGGCCCTCCGGCGGGCCGCGTGGGCGGTCGAAGACGTGGTCACGAGAGCGCCCGCGGCCAGGGCACCTCTCAGCATCAGGCGGCGGCCGGGATGGTCGGGCAGGTCGTCGTCGCGGCTCATACGGACTGCCTCTCGCGGGGGGATACGAGGTGGTCGGTGATGCTCGGAACAACCAAAAGTTCGAAATAACGAACAAGTTCTTTCATCGCGGACGCCGAAAAGGTACGGGTGTGTTACGAGGAGGTCAACGGATCGCGCGTGACAAAAATCGACCGCGCTCTTTCCGTCATCGGCCGACCGGCCGCCCGTCCACCTCGCGTGCACGGCGGCATCCACGTCGCCGGCGGCCGCCGGCACCCTCACGGCCGTCGGCCTCCGCCTCACCGCTTCGCCCCGCGGCGGCCCGCCGCCGTCCCGCATGGTGGGTGATGTGCTCACTCACTGGACATGCCCGGCTCTCGCCCGGTCCGTCGACTAGCGTCGTGACATGACCAGCGACCTCCCGGAAACCCCGTCCTCCCCCGCCCTGGACCTGGCCCGGGCCCTCGCCGCCGGCGCGGTCGTCCTCGACGGCGGCCTGTCGAACCAGCTCGGGTCCGCCGGGCACGACCTGAGCGACGAGCTGTGGTCGGCACGCCTGCTCGCCGAGCAGCCCGAGGCGATCACGCAGGCGCACCTCGCCTACTTCGAGGCGGGCGCGGACGTGGCGATCACCTCCAGCTACCAGGCGACCTTCGAGGGCTTCGCCAAGCGCGGACTGGGCCGGGAGCGGGCCGCCGAACTCATCGCCCTCAGCGTCGAGTTGGCGCGAGAGGCGGCCAGGCAGGCGCGGACGAAGGGGGTGCGGCGACCCCTGTGGACGGCGGCCTCGGCCGGACCGTACGGGGCGATGCTGGCGGACGGCTCCGAATACCGGGGACGCTACGGCCTGAGCGTCGCGGAACTCGAGACGTTCCACCGGCCGCGCCTGGAGGTACTGGCGGCGGCCGGACCTGATGTGCTCGCGCTGGAGACGGTCCCCGACACCGAGGAGGCCGAGGCGCTGCTGCGAGCGGTGCGCGGACTAGGCGTACCCGCCTGGCTGTCGTACACCGTCGCCGGCGACCGGACCCGCGCCGGACAACCCCTGGAGGAGGCCTTCGGCCTGGCGGCCGACGCGGAGGAGATCATCGCGGTCGGGGTGAACTGCTGCGCACCAGAGGACGTGGACGCCGCCGTCGAGATCGCGAGCCGTGTCACCGGCAAGCCGGTCGTCGTGTACCCCAACAGCGGCGAGACCTGGGACGCCGACGCCCGCGCCTGGACCGGCCGCTCCACGTTCGCGCCCGACGAGGTACGCGGCTGGCGGGACTCCGGGGCCCGGCTCATCGGCGGGTGCTGCCGGGTGGGACCGACGGCGATCACGGCGATCTCGGACACGCTGAGGCCGGCGGCGTAACCGGTGCCGTAGCCGACGTCGCCGGTGCCGCCGGCGTGACCGGTGCCGTCGCCGCTGCCGCTGGCGGACCGACCCGGCCGTTCGGCGGCCGGTGTCCGGCTCACCCCGCCGGGCCCGGCCCAGCCAGGCTCAGCACCAGAGGCTCCGTCCGATTCGCAGACCCTGGCCCGCCGATCCCGGGCCCGTTTTCCCGCGGCCAGGCCCGCTCAGTCCCGCCGGACCGCGCCGGGGAGTCGCAGGCGCCGTACGACCGAGCGGAGCTCCGTGCCGCGGGCGGTGGGGCCGCCGTCGAGGGGCGCAGGCGCGATCCTGCCCTCGCGGGCGACTGCGTCCGCCGCCCACACCGCCAACTCGGCATCCCGTGGACCGTATGCAATATGAGGTTCACCGTCGCCGAAGATCCGTACCGGATGCGTGGCGTCCCAGTGCTGCCAGCCCGGGTCGCCGTCGACCGCGAACCGCACCCACGCCCCGTGCATCGCGTCGGCCAGCTCCCGCGGCGCCCCCTCCCCCGCGAGCTGGGCCGACTCGGGAACGTCGCCCGTGTCGAAGACGAAGCCGAGTTCCAGCGCGTGGCAGGCGCCCAGCCCGGGCCGCTTGGACGGCCAGGCGAACTCGTAGACATGCGAGGAGTCCGGGCGGGCGTCGGCGAGCCGGTGCAACGGGACACGCAGCAGGTGGTCGGTGACCATCTGGCCGACGATCTCGGCGGGGGTCGCCCCCGGATGCAGGACGCGGTAGCCGCGCGGCACCTCGTGGCCGCAGTGGCAGCGGGCCATGGCCCCGGCCAGCGCGACGGCGCCGAGCCGGTCGACGCGCTCCACGAGCCCGCCCGGCACCAGCCACAGCCGGTACTCGTCACGGGTCCAGCCCATGAGCAGGTCGACGCCGGCCGCCGCGTCACCCTCGACGAGCGCCGCCAGGGGGTCACGCGGGACGAGGTCGCCGTCGACGACGATCCCGAAGGCGGGCCCGCCGAGCACCGGACTGCTGAGCCGGCCCACGTCGGCCTGGGTACGCAGCAGCAGGTCACGATCGACCTCGGCGAAGGCCGCGGCGGTGGCGGGGATCTTCAGCCGGGTCGCCATCCGGCGCACCATCCGCCGGACCTTGTCCCGGTCGGCGGCCTCGGGCGGTCCGCTCTGCAGGACGGCACGCCGCACGAGTCCCCGGGCCTGCGGCGCGGCCAGCAGGGCGCCGGCACTGATCGCCCCGGCGGACTGGCCGCACAGCGTCACCCGGGCGGGGTCGCCGCCGAACGCCCCGATGGACTCGTGCACCCAGGCCAGGGCGGCCAACTGGTCGCGCAGCCCGGCATTGGCGGGGGCGTCGGGGAAGAGGCCGTACCCCTCCACGCCGAGACGGTAGTTGACCGAGACGAAGACGACGCCGTCCCTGGCGAAGGGGCGCCCGTCGTACACGGGCACCGCCGAGGAGCCCCGGGTGAGGGCGCCGCCGTGCAGCCACACCATGACCGGCAGCCGCGCCCCGGGCCCCGGCTCCGGCGTCCACACGTTGAGGTTGAGACAGTCGTCGCCGGGCACCACCGGGTCGGACAGCAGCCGGGCGAAGGCCTCGGAGTAGGGCGGTTTCGGCGGTGTGGGCCCGAAGGCGCCCGCGTCGCGCACGCCGTCCCAGGGTTCGGGCGGCACGGGTGGCCGGAACCGGCGGGGGCCGAAGGGGGGCGCCGCGTAGGGGATACCGCGGAACACCGCGACGCCGTCCTCGTACCGGCCGCGCACCGCCCCGTACGGGGTGCGCACCTCGGGATCCGCCTGGACTGCCGTCATCCGAACACCAGCCTCCTCGCCGCGTTCGCCGCACCGCGTGAGGACCCGCGCGCCGTGTACGTCCGGCCGGCCGGCGGCCGTGCGCACCCG
This sequence comes from Streptomyces sp. NPDC005574, assembly GCF_040605435.1. Classification (NCBI taxonomy): domain Bacteria; kingdom Bacillati; phylum Actinomycetota; class Actinomycetes; order Kitasatosporales; family Streptomycetaceae; genus Streptomyces; species Streptomyces sp. NPDC005574. Next base: position 61,633 of record NZ_JBEXCW010000009.1, on the reverse strand, counting down.
CGCGCCGCGACCCGGCACGCGATCACCGGTGATCGATCGTCCGTCGCCGATCACCCGAACATCAGAGCACCTCATCATGAGCGGGTATTCCTGCGTACGGGCGAGCTTGGCACCCATTCGGGGGACGCACGGACCGGGCCGGCCGGAATCCCGGCGACCGGCGACCGGCGACCGGCGACCGGATATCGTATGCGATCGACCGAATACGGACCTCTTCGAGGTTTCACAAGCCCAGCGCCCCGACGTCCTGCGAAGCCCGGCCTCTTCCCGGGGTCACGCGGTCAACTTAGGGTAGGAAGCGCTTACTGTCGGTCGAACGCTCGGCCGCCCAGGCAGCGCTGGTCGAGACTTCCGATGGCCCTCGGGCGGGCCGGAGAGGTGGTTCCCGATGGTCCGTACGGGGAGCGCGAGCATGACGGCGGGGCCGACCCTCGCGGTCGTGGCGCGGGAGGCGGGGGTGTCCGTACCCACCGCGTCCAAGGTGGTCAACGGCCGTGAGGACGTCGCGCCCGAGACCCGCCGCCGCGTCACGGAGGCGCTGGACCGGCTCGGCTACGTCCGCAGGCCCCGGTTCGACACCCTCAAGTCGTCCGGACTGGTCGACCTGGTGGTGCACTCGCTGGAGAGTTCCGGGTCGGGGGCGGTCCTGCACGGCGTCGAGGCGGCGGCCCACGAACTCGGTCTGGAGGTGGTGGTCTCGGCGGGCCTGACCCGGACGCGCGGCGCCCGTCCGGAGCGCGGCTGGCTGGACAAGCTCACCACCCGCGGTTCGTCCGGGGTGCTGTTCAACCTGGCCGAGCCGGCGCCGTCCCAGTACGCCTGGCTCGACCAGCACCGCATCCCGTACGTCCTGATCGACCCGGTCGTGGAACCGCCTCCGGGAGTGGTGTCGGTGGGCGCGGCGAACTGGCACGGCGGGGTCACGGCGACCGAGCACCTGCTGCGGCTGGGCCACGAACGCGTCGCCGTCATCGCCGGGCACCAGCGCACGCTGGGCAGCGGCGCGCGGGTGGCCGGTTACCGTTCGGCGCTGGCCTCCGCCGGTGTGCGCCACCGTCCCGAGTACGTCTGCCACGCGGGCTTCGACGAGGCACTCGCCCGCCGGGCCATGCTGCGTCTCCTCGACCTGCCCGAGCCGCCCACGGCGGTCTTCGTCTGCTCCGACCGGATGGCTCTCGGGGCCTACCAGGCTTTGGCCGAGAGGGAGTTGAGGGTGCCGCAGGACATCAGCGTGGTCGGCTTCGACGATCTGCCCGAGGCCCGCTGGGCGGCCCCGGCGCTCACCACGGTCCGCCAGCCGCTGTCGGAGATGGCGGCGACCGCGCTGCACCTCCTGGTCCGCATGATGGACGGCGCCCGCCCGGAGAGCACTCGTACGGAACTGTCGACGCGCCTGGTCGAGCGCGCGAGCACGGCCGTCCCGCCCCGGCGCCCCGGCGCCTAGGAGCTGTCCGGAGGGGTCGCTTTCCCCGAGCGACCGCCCGAACGGGGTGGGGGGTCCACCGCGTTCACCTGCGTGAGCGTTCGGGATGTCGACGTGTGCCACCTGTCGCCGTATTCGCTCACATTTGTTCATCTCGCGGGACAGGGAACTGGCCGGCGTGAGCGGGCGTCGAACGATGCGGCGGGGAGGGGCCATTGCCCCGGGGAGGGGTGGCGGCGAGCGCTTGGGGGACGACGATGACACGCTGGAGGCCGCTGCCCGAAACGCTGCCGAGGGAGGCGCGGCACCTGGTCGGGCGGCTGCGCGGACTCAAGGACCGGACGGGTCTGAGCCTTGCCGAACTGGCCCGGCGGACCGCGTACAGCAAGTCGTCGTGGCAGCGGTATCTGAGCGGGGCGAAACAGCCGCCGCGGGGAGCCGTGCAGGCGCTGTGCCGGGTGGCGGAGGTGGAGCAGGGGCGGCTGCTGGCGCTGTGGGAACTGGCCGACCAGACCTGGCCGCACGGCGGGACGGGAGCACCCGGGCCGCCGGACACCGAGGCGGTGCCGGTGCGGGTGACGGTGGCGGGCGGGGTCGGCTACCGGCGGTGGCGGGCGGCGGCCCTCGTCTCGTTCGCCGTGATCGCGCTGCTGGCGCTGTGGCTGCTGTGGACGCTGCCCCGCGGGGGCGGGTGACCCCAAGGGCCCCCGTCCCCGCGTACGTTGGCGGCCGTCGTCAGCCGAGTGTGTCGTAGGAGGCGTTCTTCCAGGAGCCGGTGCCCCTGAGCTTGACCCGGTACTTGACGCCGACGCGCTTGAAGGTGACGGTGCGCGCGTAGCCCGTGTACCGGACGACGCCGCCGGGATACAGGCCGTGCAGGCGGAGTTGGGCGGACTGCCAGCAGTCGTCGTTGACGACGCCGTCGGAGCCGGGGAGACCGTGGCGGTCCTGCCACCACTGGGTGGCCGACTCCGTCTCCGGGCCGAACGAGCCGTCGACCTGGTTCTTCCTGAAGGGGTGCCAGTCACCGTCGTCGTCCTGCCACTGGGCGCCGTCCGCGTACAGGACGGTCTCCCAGACGGCGGTGGCGTTGCTCCGGGCGTAGTCGTCGACGCTGAGGTCCTCCTCGTCCTGCCAGTCGTCGTTGACGCCACCGCTGCCGTCGATGCCGTGGTAGGGGGCGGCGGCGTTCGCCGCCGGCGCCGCGGCGAAGCCGGTGGCTCCCGCCCCGAGCAGCAGGGTCGTCGTCATCGCGATGGTCCGCTTGCGCATGCTCATGAAGTCTTCCTTTCCGAACCGCCGGCCCCCGTCGTTCTCCTCCCGGGGCGGCTCGATGGGCTTGGCACGCAAAGAATCACGGCCGGCCGACGGGCCCGGCGAGGGCTCGGGGCGCACGGGGACCGGCGCGGGACGGTCCACGCCGGGCGCGGCGGAGTCCCCGCCGAGCGCGGTCCGCGCGGGGACGGGGTGGGACGGGGTGGGACGGCCGGCGGGGCGCTTGGTCGGCGGGGCGCGGGCGGGTCAGCCGCCCTCGGTGTCCGCCGCCCAGCCGATGCCGCCCCTCAGGTGGGCGAGGAAGTCCGGGTTCTCGTACGCCTCGGCGGCGTGGCCGAGTGCCGTGTAGAAGACCCGGCCGTCGCCCTGCCCGCGGCACCAGGCCAGCGGGTGGTCCTCCCCCATGCCGCCTCCGTCGTACGACGACTCGTCGGCGCGGAGCAACACCCGTGCCGCAGGACGGGGGTTGGCGCGGAAGTCGTACCACTCGTCGGTGAACTCCCAGACCGCGGGCAGGTGTCGGACGGCAGGATGTCCGGGATCTTCCACGAGGGCGCGGCCGGGCTGGTACGCGGGGTGCCGGGCGAAGCGGGCGCCGAGGAGTTCACCGTAGTACGGCCAGTCGTACTCGGTGCAGGCCGCCGCGTGGACTCCGGCGAATCCGCCGCCGGCCTCCAGGTAGGCGGCCAGCCGTGCGCGCCCCGCCGGGGTGAGCACCTCGCCGCTGGTGGAGAGGAAGAGGACGGCGGCGTACCGGTCGAGGGGTTCCTCCAGGGCCGCCGGGTCCTCGGTGGCGTCGACGGTGAAGTCACCGAGTGCGCGTACGGCGGCGACGGCGGCCGGGATGGAGTCGTGCCGGTAGTCGGCGGTGCGGGTGAAGACGAGGAGTCGCGGGGCCATGCGCGGGAGCCTAGGCGGACCGGGCCGGGGCCCGCGAGGCCGGCCCGATCCGAACGGGAGGCCCCGCAACGGGCCCGGCCGGGGTTCGGCGGGCGGCTCGGCGGGATCCGGCGCTGGTGTCCGATTTCTTCAAGACCGGCCGTGCGGGGGGGCGCCTACCGTGGCGGCATGACTCCGCGATTCGATGCCATCGGGCTGGTCGTCTCCGACATGGCCGCCTCCGTCACGTTCTACCGGCGTCTGGGGTTCGTCTTCCCCGACGGCGCCGAGCGGCTGCCGCACGCCGAGGCCGGACTCCCGGGCGGGCTGCGGCTGTTGCTCGACACCGAGGACACGGTCCGCTCCTTCCACGCCGGGTGGCGTCCGCCGTCCGGGGGAAGCCGGTCCGCGCTCGCCCTGGCGTGCGCGGACCCTGCCGAAGTCGACTCCGTGTACGAGGAGTTGGTGGGCACCGGGTGCCACGGGGAGCTCAAGCCGTGGGACGCCTTCTGGGGGCAGCGGTACGCGGTGGTGCACGACCCGGACGGCAACGGGGTGGACCTGTTCGCCTCACTGCCGGCGGCGGCCGAGTAGCTCCCCGGGCGTCATGCCCGCGAGCTGCCTCACCTCGCGGGTGAGGTGGGCCTGGTCGGCGTAGCCGGACCGGGCCGCCGTCACCGCGAGGGGCACTCCCGCGCGGGCCAGGGCGAGGGCCCGCTGGAGCCTCAGGACGCGGGCCAGGGTCTTGGGGCCGTAGCCGAAGTCGGCCAGTGCCCGGCGGTGCAACTGGCGTGTGCCGAGGCCGAGTTGGTCGGCGGTCGCGGCGACCGGCCGGCCCGCGTCGAGCGCCGCGACGAGAAGCCCGGCCAGCGGGTCGGGCGGGCCGGCGTCCGCCGCGCGGGCCAGCGCGACCTCTTCCAGCGCCGACACGGGGTCGGGTGCGGCGGCGATGCGGCCGCTGAGGCGCCGTACCTCCGACGCTGGCCACAGGTCGGACAACTCCACGCGCCGGTCGCGCAGTTCGCGGGCCGGCACACCGAGGACGGCGGGTGCGGTGCCGGGCGCGAACCGGACGCCCGCCCACTGTGCGGGGCCGGCGCCGGGAAGGTGGGCGCGGGTGTCCGGCCCGGCGACGAGCAGCCGGCCGCCGTCCCAGAGCAGGTCCATGCAGCCGTCGGGCAGGACGGGCCGGACGGCGGGGTCGCCGTCGAGGACGTTGCGCCACACGACCGCGCCGGTCAGCGCCGAGGCCCGTTCCGCGTACACGGAAGCAGGCTACGCCCCGCCGACCCACTCCGAACCCTCGTTCGATTCACGCGCGGGTGGCCGGTCGTGCAGCGATGGCCGCTCGGGGCGAGCGGCAGTTGACTGGGCTGTATGACGCACAAGTCGCGGAACATGACGCTGGTGGTGACGGGTGCCTCGGGCCGTACGGGGCGCCGGGTGGCGGAGTCCGCGCGGGCGGCGGGATGGACCGTGCGGCCGGCCTCGCGGGCCCACGGCTTCGACTGGCAGGACGCCTCGACGTGGGTCGGGACGCTGCGTGGCGCGGACGCCGCCTACCTGGTGTTCCCCTCGGACGTCGGCGGTCCGGACGCCGCCCGGGGGATCGGCCTGCTCGCACACGAGGCGGTCGGGATCGGCGTACGGCGGCTGGTGCTGCTGTCGTCGCGGGGCGAGGAGCGGGCGCGGCCCACCGAGGAGGCGCTGCGCGAGTCGGGGGCGGACTGGACGGTCCTACGGGCCGCGTGGTTCATGCAGAACTTCAGCGAGGGGCCGCTGCTGGAAGGGCTGCGGCGGAGCGGCGAGCTGGTGTTCCCGGGCGGTGCGGTGCGGGAGCCGTTCATCGACGTACGGGACGTCGCCGACGTGGTGGTGGCCGTGCTGACGGCGGGCGACCGCTACCTGGGGCAGGGCCTGGCCGTGTCGGGGCCGCGGCTGCTGAGCTTCGGGGACGCGGTCGCGGAGATCGCCGCCGCGACCGGGCGCGAGCTGACCTACCGGGCCGTGTCGGCCCGCCGCCACGGCGACGACCTGGCGGGGTCGGGGGTGCCGGTCGTGGAGGCCGATCACCTGGTCGAGCTGTTCGAGTCGCTGCTCGACGGCCGGAACGCCTACCTGTCCTCGGACGCGGTGCGGGAGGCGCTGGGCCGCCCGCCGCGCGACTTCACGGACTTCGCCCGCCAGGCCGCGGCGGCCGGAGTCTGGCGGCCGTGACCGCACCGGGCGTACGCGGGAGCCGGATCAGGAGCGGTCCGGCTTGTGCGGCGGGTGGGTGCTCTTGACGTGGGTCCGCAGCCGTGAGGTGACGTCCTCCGGGGGCAGGAACCGGGACCACCGCTCCGGGAACTCGGACGGCATGTCCGGGTCGTCGGGATCCTCGTCGTCGGCCTCGAGGCCGGGCTCGCGACGGGCGGCGGCCCTGGCCACGTACTCGGCGACCTGCGCCTGCCGCAGCCGCTCGTTGGCGGCTCGGGCCGCGGCGGTGGCGGCGGCCGGCCAGACCCGGTCGATGGCGGCGTTGACGGCGGCCCCGACCAGCACGGCGAACGCGGACACGCCGATCCACAGCAGGACGGCCACGGGTGCGGCGAGCGAACCGTAGATCGTCGGGCCCTCGACGGTGCTGGTCAGGTAGATCCGCAGCAGGAAGCTGCCGAGGACCCACATGGCGAGCGCGACGAGGGCGCCGGGCACGTCCTCGATCCACGGCGAGCGCACCGGGACGGACACGTGGTAGAGCGTGGTCAGGAAGGCGATGGACAGCACGATGACGACGGGCCAGTACAGGACCTGTACGACGGTCGCCGACCACGGGACCACGTTCACCACGGCGTCCGGTCCGGCCACCATCAGCGGCAGCGCGACCGAGCCGATCAGCAGGGCCACGATGAACAGCAGGAAGGCCATCAGCCGTGTCTTGACGATCCCCCGGACGCCGTCGAGGCCGTACATGACGGTGATCGTGTCGATGAAGACGTTCACGGCGCGGGAGCCCGACCAGAGGGCGAACAGGAAGCCGATGGAGATGACGTCGGGCCGGCCGCCCTTCATCACGTCGTGCAGGATCGGCTGCGCGATGTCGCTGACGCCCTTGTCGGACAGGACCGTGCGCGACGCCTCCAGGAGGTTGTTCTCCAGGCTCTGGATGCTGTCGGCGCCGGTCCAGTCGTCGACGTAACCGAGCAGGCCGATCATGCTGAGCAGCAGCGGCGGCACGGACAGCAGGGTGAAGAACGCGGCCTCGGCCGCGAGGCCCAGGATGCGGTACTCCATGCAGGAGTTGACGGTGTCCTTCAGCAGCAGCCAGGCAGTCCTGCGCTTCGAGACGTTCCGGTACAGGGCACGCGCCCGGTGGAGACGTCCGGAGGACCGCTCGGAGGATTCACTTGCTGGCTGCACGACCTAAAGGTATCCGCCGCGGGGGCCTCCGCTCATCCGCGGTGGCACCTGCCCGCCGGATGCGGCTTGCGGCTCGCGCGGCGGCGGGAACCGGGAGCGCGTTGGAGCGGAGCACAGGAATGCCGTATGCAATATCCGGTAGGCCGTACGCGGTGTTCGGCAGCCACCCGAACGCCGGCCCACCCCGGCCCCCGCCCACCCCGCCCGGAGCCGTGTCACGGCGATGACATGCGCCGCGCGGGGTACGTTCCACCGCATGGCAGGCAGCACCCACACCGTGATCAATCAGCCCCCGCCGCTGGCCGGATACGACGTCTTCACCGCCGACCGCGCCCTGACGGCGGCCGTGGAGCGGCACACCGCCCCGGACCTGCTCGACGAGGTGCGCAGCGAACTGTCGGCGCTCGGCCGGGCCTGCGGCTCGGCCCAGGTGCAGGAATGGGGGGCACAGGCCAACGAGCACCCGCCGGAACTGCGCACCCACGACCGCTACGGTCACCGCGTCGACGAGGTCGCCTTCCACCCGGCCTATCACCGGCTGCTCGGCAAAGGCGTCTCGGCGGGCCTGACCGCCGCCTGGGCACGGCCCGGCGGGCATGTGCGGCGGGCGGCGGCCTTCCTGCTGTGGAACCAGGTCGACGCCGGCAACTGCTGCCCGCTGTCCATGACCCACGCGGCGGTGCCCGCCCTGCGCACGGACCCCCGGCTCGCGGCCGAGTGGGAGCCGCGGCTGACGTCCATGGTCTACGACCAGGGGCTGCGACCGGCCGACCGGAAGGCCGGCGCCCTCTTCGGGATGGGCATGACGGAGAAGCAGGGCGGCAGCGACGTCCGGGCGAACACCACCTCGGCGCGTCCGCTGGCCGAGTCGGGGACGTACGAGCTGACCGGGCACAAGTGGTTCTGCTCGGCGCCGATGTCGGACGGTTTCCTGGTGCTGGCGCAGGCCCCGGAGGGACTGACCTGCTTCCTGGTGCCGCGGGTGCTGGCCGACGGCACCCGCAACGTGTTCCTCCTCCAGCGGCTCAAGGACAAGCTGGGCAACCGGTCGAACGCGTCCGCCGAGGTCGAGTTCGACGGGACGTGGGCGCGCCGGGTCGGTGACGAGGGGCGCGGGGTGCGCACCATCATCGACATGGTGGCCGCGACCCGGCTGGACTGCGTGCTGGGTTCGGCGGGGCTGATGCGGCAGGCCGTCGCGCAGGCTGTCCACCACTGTTCGTACCGTGAGACGTTCGGCGCGAAGCTGGCCGACCAGCCGCTGATGCGCAACGTACTGGCGGATCTCGCGCTGGAGTCGGAGGCGGCGACCACGCTGGCGCTGCGGCTCGCGGCCGCCCACGACGACGGCGGCGAACAGGAGCGTGCGCTGCTGCGGATCGCGGTGCCGGCCGCCAAGTACTGGGTGACCAAGCGGTGTCCGCCGGTGGCGGTGGAGGCCGCCGAGTGCCTGGGCGGCAACGGGTACGTGGAGGAGTCCGGGCTGCCCCGGCTGGTGCGTGAGTCGCCGCTCAACTCGATCTGGGAGGGCGCCGGGAACGTACAGGCGCTGGACGTGCTGCGCGCGCTGCGGCGGGAACCGGCCGCGCTGAACGCCTACCTCCAGGAGGTCGGCGCGGCACGCGGCGCCGACCACCGGCTGGACGGGGCGATCAAGGGCCTGCTGACCGAACTGGCCGACCTGGACGGCATCGAGGGACGCGCGCGGAGGCTGGCCGAAAGACTCGCCCTGGTGCTGCAGGGGTCGTTGCTGGTGCGGTTCGCCCCGCCGGAGGTCGCCGACGCGTTCTGCGCCGCGCGGCTGGGCGGTGACGCGGGCGCGGCCTTCGGGACTCTACCGTCGACTCTCCCGCTGGCCGCCGTCGTCGAACGGGCCCGGCCGGTGTCCTGAGCTGCGAGGACGCGGCGCGGGGGTGGTGCTGCGCCGACACGGCACCACCCCCGCCCCCAGGCCTGTTCGAGGCCTCGGACGCCGCTCGGGACGGCGTCGCCCAAGTTTCGGGCAGGAGCGGGGCGGACCACCAGGGTTGCAGGGGGTTGCAACCTGTGGGCCGGTGTGTGCGGACTGTGCCCTTCCGGCCGGAGAGGGCGTCACTATGAGAGGAGCGTCCAGGATGGACTTCCGGACAGCGGCGCTGTCCGGAACCGGTTGTGCCGAGCTCTACCCCGGGAGGACCCGTGCCGCTCTCGCCGGCCGATGTGACGCGGCTCGCCGCCGTGGACGCGGCGGGCGCGGCCCGCGTTCTCAGCGAGGTGCGCTCCGCACGGCTGTCGGGGCGGCGCGCCCCGCTGGCGCCCCGCCCGGTGATCGAGCAGTCGTGGGGGCGGATGCTGCGCGGCGGCGTCGATCCCGACCACGACTTCAGGGCGGGGCTGTTGTCCCGCGAGGAGGTGCAGCGGCGCCGGGAGCGCAGCGCCCTGCGGCACGTCCTGCCGGTGCTGCGCGAGGGGTTGCTGTCCGTCGCGGACGTCGCCCACCACATCATGGTGGTCGCGGACGAGGACGGCCGGGTGCTGTGGCGTGAGGGCGACCGCCCCGTGCTGCGCAAGGCCGACGGGATCGGCTTCGAACTGGGCGCGGACTGGCGGGAGGACGTCGTCGGGACCAACGGGGTGGGCACTCCCGCGGTCGTACGACGGCCCGTGCAGGTGTTCGCCGCCGAGCACTTCGTGCGGACGCACACCACCTGGACCTGCGCCGGCGCCCCCATCACGGACCCGCGGGACGGCCGCCTGATCGGCGTGGTGGACGTGAGCGGGCCGCTGGAGACGATGCACCCGGCGACGCTCGCCTGGGTCGACTCGGTGGCCAAGCTCGCGGAGGCGCGGTTGCGGGAGCGGCACCAGATTTCGCTGGAGCGGTTGCGCGCGGTGGCGGCGCCGGTGCTGGCGCGGCTGACCGGCCGGGCGGTGGTGGTGGACGGGGAGGGCTGGACGGCCGCGGTGAGCGGTATGCCGTACACGAACCGGTTCGCGCTGCCCGGGTCGCTGTCGGCGGGTCCGCGGCGGCTGCCGGCGCTCGGGCAGTGCGTCGTGGAGCCGCTGGCGGGCGGCTGGCTGGTCCGGGTCACGGAGGAGCCGCGGTCCCGCGGCGGGGCTCGGATCGTGCTGGATCTGGCGCATCCGCACCGCCGTTCGGTGACGGTGTCGGGCGGCGCGGGTTCCTGGACCCACGAACTGAGTCCGCGGCACGCGGAGTTGCTGTACCTGCTGGCCGTGGAGCGCGGCGGACGCAGCGCCGCCGAGCTGGCCTCGGAGGTGTTCGGCGACCCGGCCCGCACGGTGACCGTGCGGGCCGAGATGTCGCGGGTACGGCGGTATCTGGGGGGCTTCCTGGAACACCGGCCGTATCGTTTCTGCGAAGACGCGGAGATCGAGGTGCTCCGGCCGGCCGACCCCCGCGCTCTGCTGCCCCACTCGACCGCCCCGGTGGTGGCGGGGGAGCGCACGCGTGATGACACAACGTGAGCACGTTCGTACCCTGAGCACCCTCTCGGGGCATCTTCCGCATATTTGCAGGGTCTTCGCCCCTTGCCGCCCCTGACTGCCGTAGCATCCCGGTACGGGCCACCCCACCTGCTCCTCGATCAACGTACGGATCAACAGGCGCAGTTGGCCCGCCTCGGGAGGACGTATGACGCAACGTGGCCGACACCGCAGGCGCAGGCGGGGCAGAGCACTCCGCGCCTTCCTGGCCGGAACCGCTCTCGCCCTGACCGCGGCCGCCACCATGATCAGCGCCTCGCAGGCCACGGTGGGTGACAGTCCCGGCGCCCTCAAGGCGCTCTCCGCCGCCGACCGGGGCCAACTGCGGCTGCGTGAGCAGTCGGTGGCACCGGCCTCGCTGGAGCGGCTCGCCTCGGCGATGGGCCGGCCGGTGGGTGTGGGCGCGGTGCTGGCGGACGCCGACCGGAGTCTGCGCGAGGCGATCGGCTGTTCGGCCGGGGAGCGGAAGTCGCTGCCGGTGGAGCCGGCGGCCACCCGCGCCTACTGCTGGGACGCCGCCGACACGCGCGGCTGGCAGCCCGGCGCGGTCACCACCTCCGGTGACGCCGACGACGACGGCCTGTGGGGCCAGAACCGGGTGATCCTCTCCGGCTGGAGCCGGCGGGAGTCCGCCACGACGGGCCAGGACCTGGCCCGGATCGCCTTCGTCGACGCGGGCGACCTGAACCACCCCACCTACACCTGGGCCCTGCTCGCCGTCCCGGTCGACGGCGGACGTGACTACCGCGCCCTGTCCTCCCGCCTGTCCGGCATGGTCTGGTACGAGAACAAACTGCTGGTCACCACCACCAGCGGGGACCGCGACGCCCTGTACGTGTACGACATGAACCGCATCCAGCGCACCACGGTCGCCGCCGACGCCGTCGGCCGGGTGCACGGCGGCTGGTCGGCGCACGGCTACCGCTACGTACTGCCGGCCGTCGGCTCCTACCGGCTGGCCGGCGGCGCGGGCGCCCCACGCCTCGACGGCATCTCGCTCGACCGCAGTACGGCGCCGGACAGTCTGGCCGCCAACCAGTGGGTCCCCGCGGGCGGCGACCGGCGGGCCCTCCTGTGGCGCTACCCGTTCAGCAGGGACGAGCGGCACTCCGGTCTTCTCGCCGCGGACCCGGCGGGAGGCGTCCGGGCGAGCGAGGCGTACGAGACCAAGGCGACCGAGATCGGCGGCGTCCTGTCGTACCGCTCCGACTGGTACGTGGGCGGCGCGACCGGCACCCCGGACGCGCACGGCACCCTGTGGCAGCAGAGCACGAGCGGCGCGAGGGCCACCCGGTGCGGGTCGGACGAGACGCACCGGCGCTGCTGGAGCCCGCGCGCGCAGTCCCTGTCGTACTGGGAGGAGACCGGCGAGCTGTGGTCGCAGTCGGGGCGTGTGCTGTTCGCGCTGCCCCTGGCCTCGGTCGACAGATCTCTGGGGCAGATGATTCCCTGACCGGCATGACCGACATCGCCGTGACCACCTGGTCCCTGGAGCAGACCACACCCACCGATCTCCGGCCGGCCGCGGCGCCCGCCGGGGACGTGCGGATCGTGCGCTCCGAGGTGCCCTCCCCCGAGTTCAGCCGCTTCCTGTACGCCTCCGTCGGCGGTGACGTCCGCTGGACCGACCGGCTCGGCTGGACGTACGCGCGGTGGCAGGAGCACCTGGCCCGGCCCGGGGTGGAGACCTGGGTCGCCCACGACCGGGGCACGCCCGCGGGATACGCGGAGCTGGAGCCGCAGGACGACGGCGTGGTGGAGATCGTCTACTTCGGCCTGGTCCCGGCCTTCCGGGGCCGGCGGATCGGCGGGCACCTGCTGTCGTACGGTGCCGCCCGGGCCTGGGACCTCGCGGACCGCTGGCCGGGCCTGACGCCCACCAAGCGGGTCTGGCTGCACACCTGCAGCCTGGACGGCGAGCACGCGATGGACAACTACCGGCGGCGAGGCTTCACGCTCTTCGACACCAAGGTCGAGCAGGTGGCCGAGGTGTCGGCGCCCGGACCGTGGCCCGGCGCCCACCCCTCCTGACCTGGGCGGGGACGAGCCGCTCCGGTTTCTGTGACCGACACCACCCCGATCTCACCATTCGGGACCAGGGTGTCCACATGCCGGACGAAGCTGGACTGTGTCCAGAACGCCGTGACACGCTTCCGTCATGTCTGGAACTGGAATCGCCTTGGTGAGTCGACGGCACGTCGATCTCGGCCGCATGTCCAGCGCCATCTGTCCGGCGAGCTGAGCCGCAGCGCCGCCCGACATCCCCTGCTTCTGTCTCCTTATCCCGCGCAATGCCGCGCACGTACACGCATGCGCCCGTGCCCGCAGGTAAGAGCCGCTTTCCGCCTGTCCCGAAGGACGTAGAACCATGGCCGCCACCCCGCAGAATCCTGCTGCCGCGACTCCACGCCGCAAGGTGAGCCGTCACCGCGGTGAGGGTCAGTGGGCAGCGGGGCACTTCACCCCGCTCAACGGCAACGAGCAGTTCAAGAAGGACGACGACGGTCTCAACGTGCGGACTCGCATTGAGACGATCTACTCCAAGCGGGGCTTCGACTCGATCGACCCCAACGACCTGCGCGGCCGGATGCGCTGGTGGGGCCTCTACACCCAGCGCAAGCCCGGGATCGACGGCGGCAAGACCGCGATCCTGGAGCCGGAGGAGCTGGACGACAAGTACTTCATGCTGCGCGTGCGCATCGACGGCGGCCGGCTGACGACCGGGCAGCTGCGCGTGATCGGCGAGATCTCCGAGGAGTTCGGCCGCGGCAGCGCCGACATCACCGACCGGCAGAACATCCAGCTGCACTGGATCCGCATCGAGGACGTGCCGGCGATCTGGAACCGGCTGGAGGCCGTCGGGCTGTCCACCACCGAGGCCTGCGGCGACACCCCGCGCGTCATCATCGGCTCACCGGTCGCCGGGATCGCCGAGGACGAGATCATCGACGGCACCTGGGCCGTCGACGAGATCCACAGCAGGTTCATCGGCAGCAAGGAATTCTCCAACCTGCCGCGCAAGTTCAAGACGGCGATCTCGGGATCCCCGCTCCTGGACGTCGCCCACGAGATCAACGACGTCGCCTTCGTCGGCGTCGAACACCCCGAGCACGGCCCCGGCTTCGACCTGTGGGTCGGCGGCGGACTGTCCACCAACCCGAAGATCGGCGTCCGGCTCGGCGCCTGGGTCCCGCTGGACGAGGTCCCGGACGTCTGGGCCGGCGTGATCGGCATCTTCCGCGACTACGGCTACCGCCGCCTGCGGACCCGCGCCCGGCTGAAGTTCCTGGTCGCCGACTGGGGACCGGAGAAGTTCCGCCAGATCCTCCAGGACGAGTACCTCAAGCGCGCCCTGGTCGACGGCCCGGCGCCCGCCGCCCCCGTCGAGCGCTGGCGCGACCACGTCGGCGTGCACCGCCAGCGGGACGGCCGTTTCTACGTCGGTTTCGCCCCGCGCGTCGGCCGCGTGGACGGCGCGACCCTGACGAAGATCGCGGAGCTCGCCGAGGCGCACGGCTCGGGCCGGGTCCGGACCACCGTCGAGCAGAAGATGATCATGCTCGACGTCGAGCAGGACCAGGTCGACTCGCTGGTCGCGGCCCTGGAGTCGCTGGACCTGACCGCCCGGCCCTCCTCGTTCCGGCGCGGCACGATGGCCTGCACCGGCATCGAGTACTGCAAGCTCGCCATCGTCGAGACCAAGGCGCGCGGCGCCGCGCTGATCGACGAACTGGAGCGCCGCATCCCGGACTTCGACGAACCGATCACCATCAACCTCAACGGCTGCCCCAACGCCTGCGCGCGTATCCAGGTGGCGGACATCGGTCTCAAGGGCCAGCTGGTCCTGGACGCGAACGGTGAGCAGGTCGAGGGCTACCAGGTGCACCTGGGCGGGGCGCTCGGCCTGGAGGCCGGCTTCGGCCGCAAGGTCCGGGGCCTGAAGGTTACCTCCGACGAGCTTCCGGACTACGTCGAGCGGGTCCTCAAGCGCTTCCAGGCGGAGCGCGAGGACGGCGAGCGCTTCGCCGCCTGGACGGCCCGTGCCTCCGAGGAGGCCCTGTCATGAGCGAGCGTGCCGCCCCCTTCCACTGCCCCTACTGCGGCGACGAGGACCTGCGTCCGAGCGAGCAGGGTCACGGCTCCTGGGAATGCGGGGCCTGCAACCGCGCATTCCAGCTGAAGTTCCTCGGGCTGCTTTCCCGGGGTCTTAAGCAGGCCGACAGCGGAGGGGACCGGATATGACGACGGCTCAGGAAGAGCGTACGACCGAGGAGTTGAAGCAGCTCGCCGAGCAGGCGGGCCGCGATCTGGAGGACGCCTCCGCGCTGGAGATCCTCCAGTGGGCGGTCGACACCTTCGGCACGCGCTTCTGCGTCACCTCCTCGATGGAGGACGCGGTGGTCGCGCACCTGGCGTCCCGCGTCCTGAAGGGCGTGGACGTGGTGTTCCTCGACACCGGCTACCACTTCCCCGAGACCATCGGCACCCGGGACGCGGTCGAGGCCGTGATGGACGTCAACGTCATCACGCTCACCCCGCGCCGGACGGTGGCCGAGCAGGACGCCGAGCACGGTCCCCGGCTGCACGACCGGGACCCCGACCTGTGCTGCAAGCTGCGCAAGGTGCAGCCGCTGGAGGAGGGCCTGCGCGGCTACACGGCCTGGGCGACCGGGCTGCGCCGCGACGAGTCCCCGACCCGGGCGAACACCCCGGTCGTCGGCTGGGACGACAGGCGCCGGAAGGTCAAGATCTCCCCCATCGCCCGCTGGACCCAGGACGACGTGGACGCCTACGTCGCCGAACACGGCGTGCTCACCAACCCGTTGCTGGCCGACGGGTACGCGTCCGTCGGCTGCGCCCCCTGCACCCGCCGCGTCCTGGCCGGCGAGGACGCGCGCGCCGGCCGCTGGGCCGGCAGCGGCAAGACCGAGTGCGGGCTGCACGGATGACGACCACCCCCGACACCACCCAGGAGAAGCACGTGAGAACCGGAGCCACCGTCTGGCTCACGGGTCTGCCGAGTGCCGGCAAGACCACCATCGCGCGGGAGCTGGCCGGCCGGCTGCGCGAGGAGGGCCGGCTCGTCGAGGTGCTCGACGGCGACGAGATCCGCGAGTTCATCTCGGCGGGCCTCGGCTTCAGCCGCGAGGACCGGCACACCAACGTGCGGCGCATCGGCTTCCTCGCCGAACTGCTCGCCCGTAACGGCGTCACGGCGCTGGTCCCGGTCATCGCCCCCTACGCCGACAGCCGTGAGGCCGTGCGCAAGCGCCACCAGGAGAGCGGGGCCGCGTATGTCGAGGTGCACGTGGCGACGCCGCTCGACGTGTGCTCCGTACGCGATGTGAAGGGTCTGTACGCCAAGCAGGCGGCGGGCGAACTGACCGGGCTCACCGGGGTCGACGACCCCTACGAGGTGCCCGAGTCGCCCGACCTGCGGATCGAGTCGCAGCACCAGACGGTCCGGGAGTCCGCGGCCGTACTGCACGCGCTGCTCACCGAGAGGGGACTGGCATGACGGCCGCCGCCGAGGTCAGGGGGCAGGAGGGCACGGTCCGGCCGTACACCCTGTCCCACCTGGACGCGCTGGAGTCGGAGGCGGTGCACATCTTCCGCGAGGTGGCGGGTGAGTTCGAACGGCCGGTGATCCTGTTCTCCGGCGGCAAGGACTCCATCGTCATGCTGCACCTCGCGCTGAAGGCGTTCGCGCCGGCCGCGGTGCCCTTCTCCCTGCTGCACGTGGACACCGGGCACAACTTCCCCGAGGTCCTCGACTACCGCGACCGTGCCGTCGCCGCGCATGGGCTGCGCCTCCATGTGGCCTCCGTACAGGACTACATCGACCGAGGTGTGCTGCGCGAACGCCCCGACGGGACCCGCAACCCGCTGCAGACGCTGCCGCTGACCGAGAAGATCCAGGCGGAGAAGTTCGACGCCGTCTTCGGCGGCGGCCGCCGCGACGAGGAGAAGGCCCGCGCCAAGGAACGCGTCTTCTCCCTGCGTGACGAGTTCTCCCAGTGGGACCCCCGCCGGCAGCGGCCCGAGCTGTGGAACCTCTACAACGGACGCCACGCGCCCGGCGAACACGTCCGCGTGTTCCCGCTGTCCAACTGGACCGAGCTCGACGTCTGGCAGTACATCGCCCGCGAGCGGATCGAGCTGCCGCAGATCTACTTCGCGCACGAGCGCGAGGTGTTCCAGCGGGCCGGCATGTGGCTCACGGCCGGCGAGTGGGGCGGCCCCAAGGGCGACGAGACGGTCGAGAAGCGGCTCGTCCGCTACCGCACGGTGGGTGACATGTCGTGCACCGGCGCGGTCGACTCCGACGCCACCACGCTGGACGCCGTCATCGCCGAGATCGCCGCCTCCCGGCTGACCGAGCGGGGCGCCACACGCGCCGACGACAAGATGTCCGAGGCCGCGATGGAAGACCGCAAGCGCGAGGGGTACTTCTAACCATGACCAGCACCACCGAGCCCCTGCCGGCCTGGCAGCTGACGGAGACCACCCTGCTGCGGTTCGCCACCGCCGGGTCCGTCGACGACGGCAAGTCCACCCTGGTGGGCCGCCTGCTGCACGACTCCAAGTCGGTCCTCACCGACCAGCTGGAGGCCGTGGAGCGCGTCTCGGCGAGCCGCGGCCAGGATGGTCCCGACCTCGCGCTGCTCACCGACGGCCTGCGGGCCGAGCGCGAGCAGGGCATCACCATCGACGTCGCCTACCGCTACTTCGCCACCCCGCGCCGCCGGTTCATCCTCGCCGACACGCCCGGCCACGTGCAGTACACCCGCAACATGGTGACGGGTGCCTCCACGGCCGAGCTGACGGTGGTCCTGGTCGACGCCCGCAACGGCGTCGTCGAGCAGACCCGCCGGCACGCCGCGATCGCCGCCCTGCTGCGGGTGCCGCACGTGGTCCTCGCCGTCAACAAGATGGACCTCGTCGAGTACCGGGAGCCGGTGTTCGCCGCGATCGCCGAGGAGTTCACGGCGTACGCGACCGAGCTCGGCGTCCCCGAGGTCACCGCGATCCCCATCTCGGCGCTGGCCGGCGACAACGTGGTGGAGCCGTCCGCGAACATGGACTGGTACGGCGGACCGACCTTCCTGGAACACCTGGAGTCGGTGCCGGTCACCCACGACCTGGCGCACTGCCACGCCCGGCTGCCCGTGCAGTACGTGATCCGGCCGCAGACCGCCGAGCACCCGGACTACCGGGGCTACGCGGGCCAGATCGCGGCCGGCTCGTTCCGCGTCGGCGAGGCGGTCACCGTGCTGCCCTCGGGCCGCACCTCCAGGATCTCCGCGATCGACCTGCTCGGCGAGCCCGTCGACGTCGCCTGGACCACGCAGTCCGTCACCGTGCTGCTGGAAAGCGACATCGACATCTCCCGCGGCGACCTGATCGTGCCCAGCAAGGACGCGCCGCCGACCACGCAGGACGTCGAGGCGACCGTCTGCCACGTCGCCGACGCGCCGCTCACCGTCGGCCACCGGGTGCTCCTCAAGCACGGCACCCGCACGGTGAAGGCGATCGTCAAGGACATCCCGTCCCGGCTCACGCTCGACGACCTGTCCCTGCACCCGCATCCGGGGCAGCTCGTCGCCAACGACATCGGCCGGGTGAAGATCCGCACCGCCGAGCCGCTGCCGGTCGACTCCTACGCCGACTCGCGCCGCACCGGCTCGTTCATCCTCATCGACCCCAGCGACGGCACCACGCTGACCGCGGGCATGGTCGGCGAGTCGTTCGCGTCCCCCGAGCCCGTCAAGGACGACTCCGAGGACGACGGGTGGGACTTCTGACATGACCTCCCGGGACTTCTACTCCACGTTCGCGAAGGAGGGCGGCCGCGTCGGCAGCGGCGCCCTCGGCAGCGGACAGGGCGGAGTCGCGCGATGTGCGCGATGACGTACGCGCACCGCCTGCGCGCCCTGTCCCCCCACCCGACGTCTCGGACACGACGAAGACCTGCCGACCTCCCGGCCACGACCTGAAACACCGTGACCGCCGGGCCAACGAGAGGAACACCTCCCGTGCCTGCCAACCGCTCCTCATACCTTCGCCGTGGCCTCGCCGTGGTCGCCGCACTCCCCCTTCTGACACTCGCCGCCTGCGGCTACGGGTCGGACTCCAAGGACACCGACTCCAACGCCAAGGTCGCCGCCGGGTCCAAGAAGATCGACGGCCTCGACTCCGTGAAGATCGGCTACTTCGGCAACCTGACCCACGCCACAGCGCTGGTCGGCAACCAGAAGGGCTTCTTCCAGAAGGAGCTCGGCGCCACCGCCGCGAAGTACCAGATCTTCAACGCCGGCCCCTCCGAGATCGAGGCGCTGAACTCCGGCTCCATCGACATCGGATGGATCGGCCCCTCCCCCTCGATCAACGGCTACACCAAGTCCGGCGGCAAGAACCTGCGCATCATCGGCGGCTCGGCCTCCGGCGGCGTGAAGCTCGTGGTCGACCCGAAGAAGATCAAGTCCCTGAAGGACGTCAAGGGCAAGAAGATCGCCACCCCGCAGCTGGGCAACACGCAGGACGTGGCGTTCCTCAACTGGATCGCGGAGCAGGGCTGGAAGGTCGACGCGGAGAGCGGCAAGGGTGACGTCTCGGTCGTCCGCACCGACAACAAGGTGACCCCGGACGCCTACAAGTCGGGCTCCATCGACGGCGCCTGGGTGCCGGAGCCGACCGCCTCCAAGCTGGTCGCCGAGGGTGCGAAGGTGCTGCTCGACGAGGCCGACCTGTGGCCGGACAAGAAGTTCGTGATCACGAACATCATCGTGTCGCAGAAGTTCCTCGCGGCGCACCCGAAGGCCGTCGAGGCGGTGCTGAAGGCGTCCGTCGAGACCAACAAGTGGATCAGCGCCAACCCGGACGAGGCGAAGGCCGCGGCGAACAAGCAGCTGGAGACGGACTCCGGCAAGGCGCTGCCGGCGGAGGTCCTGGACCCGGCGTGGAAGTCCATCCAGATCACCAACGACCCGCTGGCCTCCACCCTCAACACCGAGGCGGAGCACGCGGTCAAGGCCGGTCTGCTGGAGAACCCGAAGCTGGACGGCATCTATGACCTCACGCTCCTGAACAAGGTGCTGAAGGCCGCGGGCGAGAGCCCGGTGGACGACGCCGGTCTCGGCGTCAAGTAAGCCCGGACCCCGATGAGTTCCCAGGAGGTGACGACCATGGCGACAACCTTTGCCAAGGCCGACGACATCACGTCGGTGGAGCATGCGGCCCGTATCGAGCACGTCTCGAAGTCCTTCGGCGGGCCGGCCGGACAGCAGCTCGTCCTCGACGACATCACGCTGGACGTGGCACCCGGCGAGTTCGTCACCCTCCTGGGGGCCTCGGGCTGCGGCAAGTCCACCCTGCTGAACCTGGTGGCGGGTCTGGACGACCCGTCCTCGGGCAGCATCACGACCCACGGGCGTCCCGCGCTGATGTTCCAGGAGCACGCCCTCTTCCCGTGGCTGACCGCGGGCAGGAACATCGAACTCGCCCTGCGGCTGGGCGGGGTGGCGAAGAACGAGCGGCGCGGCCGGGCCGAGGAGCTGCTCGAACTCGTCCGGCTCAAGGGCTCGTACGGCAAGCGGGTGCACGAGCTGTCCGGCGGGATGCGGCAGCGGGTGGCGCTCGCGCGGGCCCTCGCGCAGGACAGCCGGCTGCTGCTGATGGACGAGCCGTTCGCGGCGCTGGACGCCATCACCCGGGACGTGCTGCACGACGAGTTGACCCGGATCTGGACGGAGACCGGCGTGTCCGTCCTGTTCGTCACGCACAACGTGCGCGAGGCGGTGCGTCTCGCGCAGCGGGTCGTGCTGCTGTCGTCGCGGCCGGGCCGGGTGGCACGCGAGTGGGCGGTGGACATTCCGCAGCCCCGCCGTATCGAGGACGCGCCCGTCGCCGAACTGTCCCTGGAGATCACCGAAGAACTGCGTGGGGAGATCCGCCGACATGGCCAGCACTGAGACCACCGACTCACCGGCGTCCACTCCCGTCAAGGACGGCGCGGCCCTCGGTGGCCTGGAGGCGGGCCTCGACGCGCTGGAGAGCTCGGCGTCGGGCCGGACCCCCTTCCGGCAGACCTTCCGCGAGAAGATCTTTCCGCCGATCGTCGCGGTCGTCGTCGTGCTGGTCGTCTGGCAGGCGCTGATCTCGTTCAAGATCGTCGACGATCCCTCCAAGCTGCCCTCGCCGGCGGACGTGGGCGGCGAGTTCAAGGACGCCTGGCTGGAGGGCAAGCTCCTCGGCTACATCTGGACCAGCATCTCGCGCGGTCTGCTCGGCTTCCTGTTCGCGCTGGCCATCGGCACGCCGCTCGGACTGCTGGTGGCGCGGGTGAGGTTCGTCCGCGCGGCCATCGGCCCGGTCCTGTCCGGCCTCCAGTCGCTGCCGTCGGTGGCGTGGGTGCCGCCGGCCGTGATCTGGCTGGGCCTGAACAACTCGATGATGTACGCGGTGATCCTGCTCGGCGCGGTCCCCTCCATCGCCAACGGGCTCGTCTCCGGCATCGACCAGGTGCCGCCGCTGTATCTGCGGGCGGGCCGCACGATGGGCGCGACCGGCCTGAAGGGCGCCTGGCACATCGTCATGCCTGCAGCGCTGCCGGGCTATCTGGCCGGTCTGAAGCAGGGCTGGGCGTTCTCCTGGCGCTCGCTGATGGCGGCGGAGATCATCGCCTCCTCGCCCGACCTCGGCATCGGTCTGGGCGCGTTGCTGGAGAACGGCCGCAACGCCAGCTCGATGCCCATGGTGTTCGAGGCCATCTTCCTGATCCTGTTCGTCGGTATCGCCATCGACCTGCTGATCTTCAGTCCGCTGGAGCGGCGGGTGCTGCGCGGCCGCGGTCTGCTGGTGAAGAGCTGAACTGACATGAACGACAAGCCGGTCCGTCCCGTCCTCGTGGTCGTCGCCCACGGCAGCCGCGACCCGCGGCACGCCGCGACCGTGCACGCCCTGGTACGGCGGGTACGGTCGCTGCGGCCCGGGCTGCGCGTGGAGACCGGCTTCCTGGACTTCACCATTCCCTCGGTGCAGGGGGTGTTGGAGTCGCTGGCGGCGGAGGGCGTGCGGGACGTGGTGGCCCTTCCGCTGCTGCTGACCCGCGCGTTCCACGCCAAGGCGGACATCCCGGCCGTACTGCGGGACGCGCCGCCGCGGCTGCGGGTCCGGCAGGCGGAGGTGCTCGGCCCGTCGCCGCTGCTGCTGTCGACGCTGGAACGCCGGCTGCGCGAGGCCGGGTCGACGTACGCCGACCGCTCGGCGACCGGGGTCGTGCTGGCCTCGGCGGGGTCCACCGACCCGGAGGCCATCGCCGTGATCGCGTCGATCGCGCGGGAGTGGCGCCGCACCGGCTGGCGTGCCGTACGGCCCGCGTTCGCCTCGGCGGCGCTGCCCCGCACCGAGGACGCGGTGCGGGAACTGCGCGAGCTGGGCTGCGAACGGGTCGCCGTCGCTCCGTACGTCCTGGCGCCCGGTTTCCTCCCGGACCGCATCGCCCGCGGTGCGGCCGGAGCGGACGTGATCGCGGATGTCCTCGGCGCAGCCCCGGAAGTGGCGCGGGTACTGCTCCAGCGGTACGACGAGGCGCGGATGCCGGCGCTCGCGGCGGTCGGCGCGTAGGGTTCCGCGTCTCCCGAGACCCTCGCGGGAGAGAGCCCGCTCAGGACTTCTGACCGGGCAGGGCAGCCTCGTCGGCCAATGCGAGCAGTTCGTCCAGCGGCATCGAGCCGGCCGCCCTGCGCTCCCGCGCGAAGGTGTTCGCGAGTCGCTGCAACAGCTCGTTGAGCGGGGTCGGTACGCCGTGCAGGCGCCCCAGGAGCACGATCTCGCCGTTGAGGTGGTCGGCCTCGATCGTGCCGGTGCCCCGGGTGAGGGACTGCCAGGAGGAACCCCCGCCGCGTGCCCGGCCGTTCAGCGGGACCAGGGTGACCCTGTCCCCGCGGGCCGCCCGCTGCTCCTCGACGCTCGCGTACGCGATCCCTGCCGCGTCGAGCACGGCCTCGCCCTCCGCCCGTACCCGCGCGGTCAGTTGCGCCGCCTCCGGGCCCTGCGCCGGCCCGGTCAGCGCCTCGACGGCGTTGGCCAGGTTGGACAGCAGCTTGGCGTACTGCCAGCGCGACACGTCCGGCACGACCGGCGCCTCGAACCTCGACCTCTCCAGGTCGGCGGCGATCCGCCGGGCGGTGTCGTCGGTGCCGCCGGGGTGGCGGCCGAGGTGCAGGATGCCGGTGAGGGGGCTGCCCGCGGCGCTGACGGCGCCGGGTTCGAGGTGGGTGGCGGGCAGCCACACGCAGACGCCGTACACCCGACGGAAGCGGCGCAGCGCCAGGCGCTGGCTCTCCACTCCGTTCTGCGCGCACAGCAGCGGCAGCCGCTCGGCGGCCGTGCCTCCGCCCTCGACCGGCGCGGGCCCCCACGCCTGGAGGGCGGCCTCGCTGTCCTGCGTCTTGACGGTGAGGACCAGGACGTCGTCCTCGCGCAGCGGCCCGAGCGGGCCCGGTCCGTCGACCGTCGGCAGGTGGTGGGTGAACTCCCCGTCCGGCACGGTCAGTCGCAGTCCGCCGTCGCGCAGTGCCGCGTACTGCGCGCCGCGCGCGACGAGGACGACCTCGTGACCCGAACCCGCGAGCCGTCCGCCGACGGTGCCGCCCACCGCCCCGGCCCCGATGATGATGTAGCGCATGCCGGGAGCCTTTCACAGGCGGGTGTCCGGCCGTCAGACGGGCCGGGTCAGCTCCACGAGTTTCAGGACGGTGTTCCAGTTGCGGCTGGTGGCGATCAGCCCCTTGGTGATCCGGGGCTTGGCGAGCTGCTCGGCGAGTTTGGAGCGGCCGAGGCCGTCGGGGGCGTAGAGGTACAGCGCGCGGTCGCCGAGCCGGAAGTCCTCCGGGAGGTGGGCGGCCCGGTCGACGCCGGCGAACCGCTCGGGGCCGACGGGCTCGGAGAAGTAGGTGACGTGGAGCTGTTTCGGCTCCAGGTCGGCGGCCGGGAAGGGACAGTCGTCGGCGATCGCCCGCAGATAGGCGTGGTCGCGCACGATGACGTCGACGGTGAACCCGAAGCGCTTCTCGATCGCCTCCCGGAGGGCACCGGCGTGCGAGTCCTCGTCGCCGTGGTCGCTGGTGAACACGGCCTGCCCGCTCTGCAGGTAGGTGCCCACCCCGCCGTGTCCGAGGGCTTCCAGGACCGCGCGCAGTTCGGCCATCGGGAGCTTCTTGTTGCCGCCCACGTTGATCCCGCGCAGCAGGGCCGCGTACGTCGTCGTCATCCGCTCACCTTAGAGCGGCCGGGCCCGGAGCGCGGGAGTGGACACCCTGATCACCGTCCCCGAGGCGGCCGGATAGATGTAAGGGGTCAGGGTCCTCCCCAGTGGTGAGGGAACGGGGCCCGGGGGGATGACCCGGGGCCCGGGCAGGTCGTCGGGCAGCAGGAGGAGAAGGCTTTATCAGGCCCATACCTTCGAAGTGGAGGTGGCGGCAGGGAGCTGCCACGACACACGAGGGGGCAGGCCCGTCATGGGGAACGGCAATACGCGGGTACGGGGCATCGCGGCCCGAGCCGGCGGCTGGAGCGCCCGGCACCGCTGGGCGGCGGTCGGCATCTGGGTGCTGTTCGTCGTCCTGGCGATGGGGCTCGGTTCGGCGGCGGGCCGGGTCGACGTCAAGGACAGCGACCAGCTCAAGGGCGAGACGCACACCGCGGCCAAGATCATCGAGGACGCGGGCATCGACGAGCCGGCCAGTGAGACGGTGCTCGTCCAGGCGAGGACCGCGGGCGTCACGTCCACCGACGCCGAGTTCAGGTCCGCGGTCACCGCGGTCGTCCGTGCGGTCGAGGGGACGGGCAAGGCCACGGACGTGACCTCGCCCTACGACACCAGGACGATCTCGAAGGACGGCCGCAGCGCGCTGGTGCAGTTCGACATGCGCGGCGACGCCGACACCGCGGGCGAGCGGGTCGAGCCGGTGCTGAAGGCCGTCGAGGGGGTGCAGAAGGCGCACGGGTCGCTGCGGATCGAGGAGATCGGCGGCGCCAGCATGATGAAGACGTTCGACGACGCGTTCGGGGACGACTTCCAGAAGGCCGAGCTGTCCGCCGTACCGGTGGCCCTCGGCATTCTCCTCATCGCCTTCGGCGCGCTGGTCGCGGCGCTGCTGCCGGTGGCCCTGGCGGTCACCGCGATCATGGCGACGATGGGTCTGATGGGCGTCGTCAGCCATGTGATGCCGATGAGCGACACCGCGAACTCGGTGATGCTGCTGGTCGGTCTGGCCGTCGGCGTCGACTACTGCCTGTTCTACCTCCGCCGTGAGCGCGAGGAGCGCGAGGCCGGCCGGGACGCGCAGACGGCGCTGCGGATCGCCGCCGCCACCAGCGGCCGCGCGATCGTCGTCTCCGGTGTCACGGTGTGCGTGGCGATGGCGGGCATGCTGTTCACCGGACTCGCCGAGTTCGAGGCGATGGGCCTGGCCTCCCTGATGGTCGTGGCCGTCGCCATGGTCGGGTCGGTGACCGTGCTTCCGGCGCTGCTCTCCCTGCTGGGCGAGCGGGTCGAGCGGGGCCGTCTTCCGTTCCTCAAGCGCCGCAGGGCCACCCGCGACAGCCGGTTCTGGACGGCCGTCCTCAAGGGCGTGCTCGCCAAGCCCCTGGTCTGTGTCGTGGTGGCGGCCGGCGCGCTGCTGGCGATCGCCGCTCCCGCGGTCGGCATGAAGACCCAGAACCTCACGCTGGACCAGGAGTTCGGCAACTCGCTGCCCATCGTGGGCACCTACAACCGGGTCAACGACGCCTTCCCCGGCGGCTCCGAGCCGGCCGAGGTGATCGTCAAGGCGAAGGACATCAACGCGCCCGAGGTGAAGTCCGCGCTCGCCGACTTCCGGGAACGGGCCGTCAGTTCGGGCGCCTCGCGCGGACCGGTCGAGATCAAACTGCACAACGCCCAGAACATCGCCTTCGTGTACGTCCCGCTGGTCGGCGGCTCCGACCTGGACAAGGCGGGCGCCAGCCTGGAGAAGCTGCGCGACGAGGTACGGCCGGCCACTCTCGGCAAGGTCGACGGCGTCCAGGCACCCATCTCCGGACAGGTCGCCGGTTCGCACGACTTCAACGACCAGCTGGCCGGTGCGGTCGTCCCGGTGTTCGCGTTCGTCGTGGTCTTCGCCTTCCTGCTGATGCTGCTGTCGTTCCGCTCGCTGACGATCGCGATCACGTCGATCGTGCTGAACCTGCTGTCGGTGGGCGCGGCCTACGGCATCCTCGTCGCGGTCTTCCAGCACGGCTGGGGCGCTTCCCTGGTGGGCGCGGAGGGCGTCGGCGCCATCATCACCTGGCTGCCGCTGTTCCTCTTCGTGATCCTGTTCGGCCTGTCGATGGACTACCACGTGTTCGTGGTCTCCCGTATCCGCGAGGCGCGTCTGCGGGGCCGGACCACCAACGACGCGATCCGGCACGGCGTGGTCACCACGGCCGGTGTCGTCACCAGCGCCGCGGTCATCATGGTCGCCGTGTTCGCGATCTTCGGGACGCTGTCGATGCAGTCCATGAAGCAGATGGGCGTGGGTCTCGCGGCCGCGGTGCTCATCGACGCGACGATCATCCGGGGTGTGCTGCTGCCGGCGGTGATGGCGCTGCTCGGTGAGCGCAACTGGTACCTGCCGAAGTGGCTGCACCGGCTGCCGGACCTGACGCACGACGAGTCGCCGGAGGCCGTCGCGCCCGCCGTGCGGGACGACGAGGGCGAGCGACTGGGCGTCTGAGCCCGCCCGCGGGCCGGAGTGATCCGGCCCGCCACCGAACGAGGGTCCGTTGGTCTCCGGGGGAGCCGACGGGCCCTCAGCTGTGCCGGCTCGGGCCATGCTCCGGCGCGGGCCAGGCTCGCACGGTGACCGTGCTCGGGTGGCGGCGCCGGGTGGCGTCGCACCGGTGTCGCCGGTCCGACGTGCTCCGGGCCGGTGTTCAGCGCTGGTAGCGGGCCAGTACCAGGTTGCCGTCCTTCTCCAGGCGTCGGCGCAGCTCGTCGAGTCCGATGGCTCCGCTGTAGTACTCCTGGAAGGCGGGTGTGGCGACCTTGTCCTTCCACTCCGGGTAGCCGCGGACGGACTGCGCGGGCGCCGGCCGCAGCCGGCCGGCGAGTGCCGTGCCGGTGGCCCAGCCGTCCTTCGCGGTGTGCAGGGCCGGGTCCCGCAGGGCGCGGGCGCCGGTGGGCAGCATCCAGTCGCCGAGGGCCAGCCGGACCATGTTGCGGGGCCGCAGCAGGAAGTCGACGAACGCGGCGGCCGCCTTCTTGTGCGGGCTGTCCTCGGCGATGGACAGGGTCTGCGGGCTGACGCCCTGGGTCAGCCCCTCGGCTCCGGCCGGGGCGGGCAGCACCTGCCAGTCGAAGCCCTCCGGCGCCTGCTGCGCGATCTGCTGCCGGTAGGAGAACCCGAGCGGGACCATGGCGTACCGGCCGCCGAAGAACCCGGGCAGGGTGTCGGAGCCGCCGCTGCCCAGGGTCGATCCGGGCGCGCTGTGATCGGTGCGGACCTGGTCGCGCACGGTGCGCGGCACCACCTCGTCGGCCGCCTCGAAACGGACCTCGACCCGGCCGTCCGGGCCGCGGTGGAACAGCTGACCGCCGGCCGACAGCGACAGGTTGAGTGTGGCGGAGACCGGCTCCTTGAGCGGCCAGGCCACTCCGTACCGGCCCGGGCCGCTCAGCTCCCTGGTGACCTGCCGGAACTCCGCCCAGCTCCAGGGCCGTTCGGGGGTGGGTATCCGTACACCGGACTTCCTCAGCCAGGTCGCGTT
This sequence comes from Streptomyces sp. NPDC005574, assembly GCF_040605435.1. Taxonomy (NCBI): domain Bacteria; kingdom Bacillati; phylum Actinomycetota; class Actinomycetes; order Kitasatosporales; family Streptomycetaceae; genus Streptomyces; species Streptomyces sp. NPDC005574. The sequence continues at coordinate 34,374 of NZ_JBEXCW010000009.1, read as the reverse complement.
GGCGATCAGGACGCGCGGTTCCTGGAGGAACGGCACTCCGTAGACGCCGTCGCCGAAGGTGGCCGTCCGCCAACTGCGCTGCGGGATGTCGGCCTTGAGCCGGGCGGGCAGCAGCTCACGCAGATCGGCGAGATAGCCGCCGTACGCGAAGTCGGCGAGGTCGTCCGAGGCGTCGTGGATGATGTCCGGCGCCTCACCGCCCTCGAAGGAGGTCAGCAGCTGGTCGTGCACACTGTCCCAACTGCCCTGTACGTACTCGACCTTGATGTCCGAATGGGTGGCGTTCCACTCCCCCACCAGGTCCCTGTTGGCCCGGACGGACTCCTCCTGCCAGGCCAGGGACTGGAAGCGCAGGGTGATCCGGCCACCGGAGCGGTCACCGCCGCCGCCCGTGCAGCCCGCCAGCAGCAGCGCCAGCACGAGGGCCACGAGGTGTCCCGTTCTGGTGCGCATCAGCTCTTCACCGCCCCGGTGAGCATGCCGCCCGTGATCCGCTTCTGGATGACCGCGAAGACGACCAGCGAGGGCAGCGTGGCGAGGAACGCCGCCGCCGCCAGGGGCCCGAGGTCCGCGACGCCCTCCGCACCGATGAAATGCGTGAGGACGACCGGCAGGGTCTGCTTCTCCGGCGTCTTCAGCAGCACCAGCGCGAAGAAGAACTCGTTCCACGCGGTGACGAACGCGAACAGTCCCGTCGCCACCAGTCCCGGCGCGAGCAGCGGCGCGGTCACCGAGACCAGCGTCCGCAGCCGCCCGGCCCCGTCGACGGCCGCCGCCTCCTCCAACTCGGGCGGCACGGCCCGGACATATCCCACGAGCATCCACAGCGCGAAGGGCAGCGCCCACACCACGTACACCGCGACCAGCCCCGGCAGGGAGTTGATCAGCCGCAGGGTCTTCAGCACCAGGAACAGCGGGATGATCACCAGGACCACGGGGAACGCCTGGCTGACGACCACCCAGCCGGTCGCCGCCCGTGCGAGCGGGGTGCGCCGGCGGGCCATGACGTACGCCGGCCCGATCGCCAGGAGTACGGCGATCAGGGCGGCCGCGACCGCCGCGAGCAGGGAGTTGAACGCGGCGTGCAGCAGCGGCTGTTCGTCGAAGGCCTGCCGGAAGTTGTCGAGGGTGGGGTGCCGCGGGATCCAGGTGGGGTGCAGACTGCCCAGTTCACGCGGCGACTTGAAGGCGGTGGAGACCAGCCAGAGGAACGGGAAGGCGAGGAGGACGAGATAGGCGAGCAGCGCCAGATACTGTCCGGCGCGGGCTCGTCCGCTGGTCCTCACGCGTCGTCACCCGCCCTGAGCCGGCCGGCCAGGAAGAAGGCGAGCAGCACCGAGACGACCGCGACCATGACACAGCCCATCGCCGCCGCGTACCCGAACTGGCCGTACCGGAACGCCTCTTCGTAGGCGAAGAGCATCGGCAGCCGGGTGCGGCCGCCGGGGCCCCCGCTGGTGAGGACGTACACCAGAGCGAACGAGTTGAAGTTCCAGATGAAATTGAGCGCGGTGATCGACAGGGCGACCGGTCTCAGGGCGGGCCAGGTGACCGTGCGGAACCGGCGCCAGGCGCCCGCGCCGTCCATCGCCGCCGCCTCGTGCAGTTCGCGCGGGGTGTTCTGCAGCCCGGCGAGCAGCGCCACCGTCGTCTGGGGCATGCCCGCCCAGACACCGACCAGGATCACCGCGGGCAGGGCGGTGGACAGGCCGCTGAGCCAGTCCCGTCCGTCACCGAGGCCGAGGTCGCGGAGCGACTCGTTGAGCACGCCCGCGTCGGGGGCGTAGACGAGGCGCCACATGATGCCGACGACGACCTCGGGCATCGCCCACGGAACGATCGCCAGGGCACGGGCCACCCCTCTCATCCGCAGGTCCTCGTTAAGCAGCAGGGCGAGGCCGAGGGCCAGCAGGAACTGCGGCACGGTCACGCCCACCGCCCACACCAGCCCGATCCGGAACGACTCCCAGAACAGCGTGTCGTGCAGCAGGTCCTGGAAGTTGAGGGCGCCGATCCACCGGGTGGGTGCGGTGCGCCCGGACTGGGCGTCGGTGAACGCCAGCACGATCGCGTAGAGCAGCGGGCCGACGCTCAGCAGGACGATCGGGATCAGCGCGGGCAGCACCAGGAACCAGGCCCCGGGGCTGGTGGGCCGCCGGTCTCCGTCGGCGCGCCGCGCACCGGGCGCCGACCGCTTCGTCGCGGTCACCAAAGTCACGTGATGTGCTCCTTCGCGCGGCTCGTGACGATCCCTGTCCGGCGGGCCCCCGTCATGGTGGTGAAGGCCCGACGACTCGTCAAGGGAGCGTGCGTACGCCCCGACCTGTGCGAATGCCAGACTGGCCGACGGATGGCGGAAACCCGGCACCCCGGGTCCGGGACAAGCCGGACCTGTCGGACGGTCCGACCGGGCGGACGGACCGGACGAACGGACCGGACCGGACGAACGGGCGGACCGGGCGGACGACGGACCGGGCGGACGACGGACCGACCAGACGCACCGGTCGAACCAGAGGCACTGGACCGACCCGGACGGAACGGACAGGACGGAGAGGCGGACGATGGACGAGGCGCGGGCGCGGGACGTACTGGCGGCGGCGGAGGTACTGCCCGGCCCGGCGGGTGAGGCGCGGCTGCTCGCCCTGGGCGAGAACGCGGTCTTCGCCGCCGGCGACCTGGTCGTGAAGGTGGGAAGAGACGCCGAACTCCTGGACCGGGCACGCCGGGAGCTGGCCGTCGCGGTGTGGCTCGCCGGGGCGGGCGTGCCCGCGGTGCGGGCGGCCGACCCCCGGGCGCGCCTGGTCGAGGGGCACCCGGTGACCGTGTGGCACCGGCTGCCCGAGGCCGTACGGCCCGCCGGACCGCGGGATCTGGCCGAACTGCTGCGGTCGGTGCACGCACTGCCCACCCCCTCACCCGACGCTCTCGCGCTGCCGCCGCGCGAACTGCTGGGCGGGGTGGAGCGCTGGCTGCGGCTCGCCGGCGACGCCGTGGACCCCGCGGACGCGGCGTATTTGCGCGAGCGCCGCGACGGTTTCGCGGCGGCCGCCGCCGCGCTCACCCCGCGGCTGGCGCCCGGCCCGATCCACGGGGACGCGCTGCCCCGCAATGTGCACGTCGGTCCGGACGGGCCGGTCCTGGTCGACCTGGAGACCTTCTCCGCCGACCTGCGCGAGCACGACCTGGTGGTGATGGCCCTGTCCCGGGACCGCTACGGTCTGCCGGCCGAGGCCTACGACTCCTTCACCGAGGCGTACGGCTGGGACGTGCGCGAATGGGAGGGCTGCCGGGTGCTGCGCGGCGCGCGCGAGACGGCCAGCTGCGCGTGGGTCGCCCAGCACGCGCCCGCCAACCCGAAGGCACGGGCCGAGTTCGAGCGCCGGGTGGCATCCCTGCGGCACGGGGACGAGACGGTCCGCTGGTACCCGTTCTGACGAACGCCCGCGAGCGGTCACTCCGTGTGGGGCCGTACGGCGCCGGGCGACCCGCGAGGGCGGCCGGCTTGAGGTACGCCCGCGGGCAGTCACCCCGTACGGGCCGCACGGCGCCGGGCCACCCGCGCGTACCGGCCGTTCAGCGCCGGGCAGCTCGCACCTGCCGGCCGCACCGCACCGGGCGACCCGCGAGGACGGCCGGCGTAGGGAAGGGCCGCGGGCAGTCACTCCGCACGGGCCGTACGGGCCGTACAGCGCCGGGCGGCTCGCACCTGCCGGCCGTACCGCACCGGGCGACCCGCGAGGGCGGCCGGCGTTCGGGTCAGACCGGCTCGTCCGCCGGCTCCCGCAGGGGCCACACCCCGTCGACGACGGCCGTCGGGTCGCCCTTGCGGCGCAGGAAGTCCTGGAAGTCCGCCGCCCATTCGGCGTACCACTCGATCTGGCGGCGGTGCAGCTCCGCCGGGCCGAGGGCCGCGACCTTCGGGTGGCGGACGGCTATCGCGCCGGCCAGCCGGGCGGCGGCGAGGGCGTCGGCCGAGGCGTCGTGGGCGGCGTCGAGCGCGACGCCGTACTCCGTGCAGACCGCCTCCAGGTTGCGTTTGCCGCGGCGGTAGCGGTCGGCCCAGCGGTCGATGGTGTACGGGTCGATGACCGGGGCGGGGTCGAGGCCGCCGCCCAGACGGTCACGCAGGGACGGCAGGTGATGGCGCCGCAGTTCGGCGGCGAGCAGGCTCAGGTCGAAGGCCGCGTTGTAGGCGACGACCGGGACGCCCGTCTTCCAGTACGCCACGAGGACGTCCGCGATGGCGTCGGCGACCTGGTCGGCCGGTCTGCCCTCGCCGGCGGCGCGTTCGTTGCTGATTCCGTGGACCGCCACCGCGTCCGCCGGGATCTCCACGCCCGGGTCCGCGAGCCATTCGCGGTGCCCCATGGGCTGTCCGCCCCTGACCTCGATCACGGCCGCCGTGACGATCCGGGCCACGCGCGGATCGGTTCCCGTGGTCTCCAGGTCGAAGCCGACCAGCAGCTCCTGGTGCCAGCCCATCGGCGGCCCCCCTTCTCGGTGGTGCTTTCCCCCCAGTGGCCTCCACCTTCCCACGGGCCACTGACAATCGGCGGGCCGCCTGCCACCGCCGATCCCGCGCAAGGGAGTCGGGCAGGGGAACACGGAAGGGAACGGCACGGGGAAACGGGACCGGAACCGGAACGGGTCAGGACACAGGGCGCGAATCCGCCCAGGCCACCTCGAACTCCTCGCGATACGTCGGGAAAAGACCACTGTCGTCCACGTCGCCCGGCTTGACCACACGACTGCCGCCGCGCAGTACCAGCACCGGCCCCTCCATGCCGCGCGCCCGCCGCAGATAGGACTGCACGACGGCGACACCGTCCGAGCCGTCGCCGTCGACGAGGTAGGCCGTGAAGCGGGGCGTCTCGTCGTAGACCTGGATCTCGAAGGCGCCGGGGTCGCGCAGCCGGGAGCGGACGCGGCGCATGTGCAGGATGTTCATCTCGACCGAGCGGCTCAACTCGCCGCGTTTCATGCCGAGTTCCCGCTCGCGCCGCTTGACCGCGCTGGAGGCCGGGTTGAGGAACAGCAGCCGCACCCGGCAGCCCGACTCGGCCAGCCGCACCAGCCGCCTGCCGGAGAAGTTCTGCACGAGCAGGTTGAGTCCGATACCGACCGCGTCGAGCCGGCGGGCGCTGGCGAAGAGGTCCTCGGCCGGGAACTGGCGCATGAGCCGGACCCGGTCGGAGTGCACGGCGACCACGTCCGCGTACCGGTCGCCGACGAGGTTCTCGACCGCGTCGACCGGCAGCCGGCGCGCGGACGGCACGTCGCTGCCCGTGCCGAGCATCTCCAGCAGCTTGGCGGAGGCCCGTTCGGCCTGGCCGAGGACGGCCTCGGACAGCGCGCGGTTGCGCGAGACGACGTTACGGGTGACCTCCAGCTCGTCCAGGGCGAGTTCGACGTCCCGGCGCTCGTCGAAGTAGGGCGCGAAGCACGGCCAGTGCTGCACCATCAGCTCGCGCAGCTGCGGCAGCGTGAGGAAGCTGAGGACGTTGTCGTCGGCCGGGTCGAGCAAGTAGCCCTTGCGGCGGCTCACTTCGCGGACGGCGACGGCGCGCTGCACCCACTCCTGGCCGGCGGGTCCGGCGGCGGCGACCACCCACTCGTCACCGTGCACGGGTTCGTAGATGGGGCGCAGCACGGCCGCCACGACGGCGCGCAGCCGCTGTTCGACGAGATTCAGCCAGATGTAGGCCCGGCCGGCCCGCTGGGCGCGCGTACGCACCTCGCGCCAGGCGTCGGCGTCCCAGTCCAGCTCCGGACCGATGGCACCCGCGTCCATCGGCCGGGCCAGCGACACCGTGCCGGGCGGGACGTCTGCGGAGTTCCCCTCGTGACCCTCGTCACCAGGGGGCAGCTCCAGCCCTCCCGAGCCCACCCGTGCACCGCCTTCCGCTCCCCCGAGCTCAACCCGTCCCAACGATCAAGGAAGGGTACTCCGGGAGCGGTCGGCGGTGCAGCCGGATGGACAGGTCGTTTCTCAACTGCCGGGCTGCCAGTGTCCGTTCTGCGACGCCAGCTCGGCGGGAGTGAGCGGATTCATGGCGGTGACGTCACGCGGGGCGATGGAGAAGCCCTGCCAGTGGATCGGCATGGGCTGCTGGTCCTCGTCCCGGGCGATGTGGTGGAAGCCCACGTTCATCCAGACCACGGGGTGGGTGAGGGTCTGTCCGTTGACCCACTTGTCGACCGACTTGCCCGCCGTGGCGGGACAGTTGCCCGGGTTGTTGCTGGCGTACTGCTCGCACTTGTTGTACTGGGTGACGAAGATGTCGTGCTTGGTGAAGCTGCGTCCCGGGTAGCGGGTCGTGGGCCCCTGCACGATCTCGTACGACCGCGCGTGCCCGTCCTTGTTCTTGCCGGTCGCGCTGACCACGCGCCACCAGCGGTAGGGCTTGGTGTCGCCCGCGAGTTCCTTGGTGACCTTGGTGCGGGTGGTCTTGTTGGTCGGCGCCTCCTGGCCGGCGGCGGGCGCCGTGACCTTGGAGTCGTACTGCTCGACCTTGGTCTTGGAGGAGCCGTCGAGGCCGAAGTCCAGGCGCCAGAAGACGTTGTGGCTGTGGCTGGTGGCGTAGGCCTTGGCGCCCTTGCCGATCGGCCAGCCGCGGCCGTCACCGGCGTCGTAGTCCTCGTAGCTGAGGCTGCCGGTCGCGCCGACGTTCATGTTGATCGTGCCGTCGTCCTGGAAACGCCACTCGGTCATGTACTCGTACCAGCCGACCTGGTTGACCGTGTAGACGAGCAGGTCCTTGCCCTGGGCCTGGAAGACCTTGTTCGCGGAGTCGCCCTGCATGCGGTAGGCGTGGCCGCGGGAGCGGGTCGTGGTGCACAGGCCCTTGACGTCCGGGTGCGCGGGGTCCCAGGCGTCGGGGACCTTGACGGTCTTGATGGTGCCGCCGGGACACTCGCCCGACGCCAGGTTCATCAGGCCCTGCGCGAACCCGAAGCCCGTCAGGTCGTCGTACTCGACGCTGCCGTCGTCGTAGGGGACGTCGATCTGGCCGAGCCTGGCGCTGTTGAGGACCTTGATCGGCTTGGTCTCGCCCTTGGGCTGGTAGGAGATGTCCTCCAGGACGAGCCCGGCCTTGCTGTTGTAGTGCCAGCACATCCGCCAGGTCGTGCCGCTGGAGAGCGTCTGCTCGATGCGGTAGGCGGCGCTGCAGTCGGCGGCGGCCGCGGGTGCGGCCTTCGGCTGGGCGGCGGCAGGTCCCGCGCCCGTCGTGGCACCGGCGGCGAGCGCGGCCAGCGAGAGGCCCACGGCCGCCCCCTTGCGGACACGACCGATTCTGTTGACGCGCATGAAGAGGTGACTCCCTTGCCGGAGTAGCAGGTCGAAGGTGGAAGGACGGCTGTTCAGCCGCGGACGAGCTGGGCGACCTTGCGGGCGCTGAGGTCGATCACCAGGGACCTGGCGTCGATCCACGGCCCGTTCTTGGCCTTCGGGAACAGCCGTACGCACCGGTGCTCGCCGCACTTGTCGAGGACGGCGGGCTGGGCGCCCGGCGACGCCCGGTAGACCGCGCCGTTGAGCAGCAGCTGGTCCGGGGAGGTGAGCTCCTTGCCGATCGCGTCCTTGTAGTCCGCCTTCAGGCCCGCGCCCAGCGGGTCGGCGATCAGGAGCGCGGCGGCCTCGGCGTTCTCGGCCCGGCTCAGCGGCGGCTGGACGCCGTGCTGGGTGCCGGTCTCCACGACCTTGCCGGTGTCGAGGTCGACGGTCCTGGTGACGAGGGTGTCGTCGCGGTAGTCGTAGAACGACACCTCGGCGCGCCGCGGTGCGTTCGGGTCGTCCACCTCGCCGTCCTCGGGCTCGGCGAGGTCGACGCCGAGCCGCTCGGGGCCGCGGTCGCCCTCGACGTCCTCGCTGGAGTTGAACAGCTGCGGGTTCACGGCGAGCTTCTCGACGCGCTCCACCTCGTCGTCGGTCAGCGGGTCGCGGCCCGTGCCCCGCTCGGTCTGGGCCGGTGCCTGCTCGACCACACCGGGTTTGACGGCGGCCTGTTCCGGGCCCGCCTGCTGCTGTGCGGACCGGCCGCCCTGGCCGGCGCCTCCCGCCTCGTCGGCCCCCGCCGTGCCCGGCAGGGTGATCCCGACCATCACGGCGGTCCCGGCGACCGCGACGGCCGCACCGGCCACCACCTTGCCCAGGTGGCGGTGCACTATCTTGCGCACATCTTCCCCCTACTCCCCCACAAGTCCCCGGGAGTACGTTTTGCCCCACATCTTCGGCACACGGCACCCCATGGAGCGCCGTACGCACTGGTCAGTGGGTAAGAGGGACGTAAGTCATAGGTGGTTCCATCACTTTCCTGGACACTCGGAACCAAGGCACCCGGCAGCGCGCTACAGCTGAAAGAGTCCAATACATGCAGGTCTGGCCTGGAGAGGCATATCCACTCGGTGCCACGTACGACGGCGCCGGCACCAATTTCGCGGTCTTCACCGAGGCCGCGGACCGAGTAGAGCTGTGTCTGTTGCACGACGACGGCTCGGAGACGGCGGTGGAGCTGCGCGAGAGCGACGCCTTCGTGCGGCACGCCTACCTGCCCGGCGTCATGCCGGGACAGCGGTACGGGTTCCGCGCGCACGGCCCCTTCGCCCCCGAGCGCGGTCTGCGCTGCAACCCGGCGAAACTGCTGCTCGACCCGTACGCGCGGGCGATCAGCGGGTCCGTCCAGTGGGGCGAGGAGGTCTACGGCTACCACTTCGACGCCCCCGAGGAGCGCAACGATCTCGACTCCGCGCCGCACATGATGACCTCGGTCGTGGTCAACCCCTACTTCGACTGGGGCGACGACCGGCGACCGCGCACGGAGTACCACCACACGGTGATCTACGAGGCCCACGTCAAGGGCCTCACCATGCGTCACCCCGGCCTGCCGGAGGAGCTGCGCGGCACGTACGCGGCGCTCGCCCACCCGGCGATCATCGAACACCTGACCGAGCTGGGTGTCACGGCACTGGAGCTGATGCCCGTACACCAGTTCGTGAACGACCACCGGCTGGTGGACATGGGCCTCAACAACTACTGGGGCTACAACACCATCGGTTTCTTCGCCCCGCACAACGCGTACGCCTCCTGGGGCGACCGCGGCCAGCAGGTCCTGGAGTTCAAGTCGGCCGTCCGGGCGCTGCACGAGGCCGGCATCGAGGTCATCCTCGACGTGGTCTACAACCACACCGCCGAGGGCAACCACCTGGGCCCGACCCTGTCCTTCAAGGGCCTCGACAACCCGCAGTACTACCGGCTCACCGACGACCCGCGCTACTACATGGACACCACGGGCACCGGGAACTCCCTGCTCATGCGGTCCCCGCACGTCCTCCAGCTGATCATGGACTCGCTGCGGTACTGGGTCACCGAGATGCACGTCGACGGCTTCCGCTTCGACCTCGCGGCGACACTCGCCCGGCAGTTCCACGAGGTCGACCGGCTGTCGTCGTTCTTCGACCTGGTGCAGCAGGACCCGATCGTTTCCCAGGTGAAGCTGATCGCCGAACCGTGGGACGTCGGCGAGGGCGGCTACCAGGTGGGCAACTTCCCGCCGCTGTGGACCGAGTGGAACGGCAAGTACCGCGACACCGTGCGGGACCTGTGGCGCGGTGAGCCGCGGGCACTCGCCGAGTTCGCCTCCCGGCTGACCGGCTCCTCCGACCTGTACCAGGACGACGGCCGCCGTCCGCTGGCCTCGATCAACTTCGTGACCTGCCACGACGGCTTCACCCTGCACGACCTCGTCTCCTACAACGACAAGCACAACGAGGCCAACGGCGAGGACAACCGGGACGGCGAGAGCCACAACCGGTCCTGGAACAGCGGGGCCGAGGGCGAGACCGACGACCCCACCGTGCTGGAACTGCGGGCCCGGCAGATGCGCAACTTCATCGCCACGCTGATGCTGTCCCAGGGCGTGCCGATGATCAGCCACGGCGACGAGGTCGCGCGCACCCAGCACGGCAACAACAACGCCTACTGCCAGGACAGCGAGCTGGCCTGGGTGCAGTGGCCGGACGCCGACGAGCCGGGAAGCGAGCTGCTCGACTTCACCCGGGCGATCGTGCGGCTGCGCCGGGACCACCCGGTCTTCCGCCGCCGCCGCTTCTTCCACGGACGACCCGTGGAGGGCACCCACGACGAGCTGTCGGACATCGCCTGGTTCACCCCGGAGGGCAAGGAGATGGCCCAGAGCGACTGGGACTCGACGCAGGCCTCGGCGCTGTCGGTGTTCCTGAACGGGAACGCGATCTCGGAGCCCGGCGCGCGCGGGGAACGCATCACCGACGACTCGTTCCTGCTGATGTTCAACGCCTCGCCCGAGCCGCTGGAGTTCGTGGTGCCCGTCAACCACGGCCGCCAGTGGCAGGTCGTCGTCGACACCGCCTCGACCGACGGGGTGCCCGCGGACGAGGGCCGGAAGGTGGATGCCGGGGACCGGCTGACGCTGGTGGAACGCAGCATGGTGGTGCTGCAGCGGCCGGTGTAGGCCGCCCGGCCCGGGCCCTCTCGCGGGGGCCCGGGCCGGATCACGCGGAACGGACGGAGACCCTCGCGGGCACGGATTCCGGACGCGGTGACACGAAAGGCGGCGGGGCGGGTACGTAGGTCTGCATGACATCTGAGCGACCTGACCCGGTGGCCGGGGGCGGCGGCGCGCCCACGGCCACCTACCGGCTCCAGCTGCAGCCCGAGTTCCCGTTCGCCGCCGCGGCGGCGGCCGTGCCGTACCTGGCCTCGCTCGGCGTCTCGCACCTGCACCTGTCCCCCGTCCTGGAGGCGGTCCCGGGCTCGGCGCACGGCTACGACGTCGTGGACCACGCGCGCGTACGCGAGGAGCTCGGGGGTGAGGAAGGACTGCGCGCGCTGTCCCGGACGGCCCGGGAGCACGGCCTCGGCCTGGTGGTGGACATCGTGCCGAACCACATGGCGATGTCCCCGCGCCACAACCGCGCCCTGTGGGGTCTGCTGCGCGAGGGCCCCAAATCGCCGTACGCGCGCTGGTTCGACATCGACTGGGAGGCGCAGGGCGGCCAGGTGCTGCTGCCGGTGCTCGGCGGCCCGCTCGGCCAGGAGATCGGCGCCCTGCGGGTCGACGGCGACCTCCTGCGCTACCACGACCACGTGTTCCCGCTGCGCGAGGGCACCGCGGACCTGCCGCTGCCGCAGCTCCTGGACGCCCAGTGGTACCGCCCGGCGTGGTGGCGGCTGGCCCGCACCGAACTGAACTACCGGCGGTTCTTCAGCATCTCCGAGCTGATCGGGGTGCGGGTGGAGGACCCCGAGGTGTTCGAGGCCACCCACGCCAAGATCCTTACCCTGCTGCACGAGGGCGTGATCGACGGACTGCGCGTCGACCACCCCGACGGCCTCGCGGACCCCGACACGTATCTGCGCCGGCTGCACGAGGCGAGCGGCGGCCGCTGGACGGTCGTGGAGAAGATCCTCGCCGACGGGGAGGATCTGCCCGCCTCCTGGCCGGTCGCGGGCACCACGGGCTACGACGCCCTGCGCCACGTCGACGGCCTCTTCACCGACCGCGCCGGGGCCGGCGAGCTCCTCGGGCAGTACCGGCGGTTCGCGGCCCCGCAGACCGACCGCGGCGGTGACTGGGCGGCGACGGTACGGCGGGCCGCGTACAAGGTCCTCACGCACGAGCTCGCCGCCGAGATCGACCGGCTGACCCGGCTGACCGGCCGGCTGTGCGCCACCTCGCCCGACCCCGCGCTGCGCGACCGGGCACCCTGGGCGCTGCGCACCGCGCTCCAGGAACTCCTGGTCCGGATGGAGGTCTACCGGCCCTACGAGTCCGGTGACCCGGCCCGTGTCGTCACCGAGGAGGCGGCGGCCGAGGCCCGGCTCGCGTTCACGGTGCCCGAGGAGGCCAGCGCCGTCGACGTCGTACGGGACCTGGTGCTGGGGAGGGCCGGCGACGGGCCCGAGCACGTGGAGTTCCGGACGCGGTTCGCGCAGACGTCCTCGGCGCTGCGCGCGAAGTCCGTCGAGGACACGGCGTTCTACCGCTATGTGCCGCTGCTGGCGGCGACGGAGGTGGGCGGGGACCCGGGCAGCCCCGGCGTCTCCCCGGAGGACTTCCACGCCTACTGCGCGCGCGTGCAGCGCGACTGGCCCGCCACCGGCACCGTCGTGTCGACGCACGACACCAAGCGCAGCGCCGACGTCAGGGCCGCGCTGGCGGTGCTCACCGAGTCCCCGCGGCGCTGGGCGGACGTACTGACCGAGGTGACGCACACCGGCGAAGGCGTCCCCGACGCCCAGCTGGCGTGGGCGGCCTGGCAGACGGTGTTCGGGCTGGGCCCGGCGGAGCCCGACCGGGTGCGGGAGGCCCTGCTGAAGCATGTGCGCGAGGCCGGGCTGTACACGAGCTGGACCGAGCAGGAGCCCGCGTACGAGGAGGCGGTGGCGGCCTTCGTCGCGGCGGGGCCGTGCGGAGCGCCCGGGGAGCACGTCGCCGCCCTGCGCCGGGACCTCGAACCCGCCGTCCGGGCGAACGTGCTGGGGACGGCCCTGGTCCATCTGACGATGCCCGGCGTGCCGGACCTCTACCAGGGCACCGAGGGCGAGTACCTGGCGCTGGTCGACCCCGACAACCGGCGGCCGGTGGGGTTCCCCCCGTCGGACGAACCCGGCGACAAGGGCGCGGTGACCCGGGCCGCGCTGGCGCTGCGCGCGCGGCGGCCCGATGTCTTCGGTGACTCGGCGACCTACACACCGCTCACCGCCGAGGGACCGGCGGCGGCGCACTGCCTGGCGTTCGCCCGCTCCGGGGAGGTGGTCACCGCGGTGACCCGGCTGTCGCTGCGCCTGGCGGAGGCGGGCGGCTGGCGCGACACCACGCTCACCCTGCCCCCGGGACGCTGGACCGACACGCTGGCCCCGGACCCGGCCCGCGCGTTCACCGGCCGGGTACGGGCGGCCGACCTCTTCGACCACCTCCCGGTGGCGTTGCTGGAACGCGTGGGGGACGCGGGGACCGACTGAGGCCGAAGATCAGGTGACGGTCATGGGGCGCGGGCTCCGGCGGACAGGCCGCCGGGGGCCGCGCCCCGGCGGGCGGCGGGCTCCGCCGCCCGGTGGTGACGCGGGGGGCCGCCCCGCCGGCGGCCGCGCTTCCGGGCGCCCCCTGGCGCCTCCCCCGCGGTGTCCTTGACAGGCCACCCGGACCGTGGGGTACTGCGGATTGCGAGGCCGGGCGGACATGACGGGGGTGAGTCTCCTGCCGGAGCTGCGCTACCCCACCGTGACCGAAATGATCTCGTCCGCGCGGGCGTTGACCGCTCACCGGCCGGGCGTCTGCAGCCTGCGACAGGTGGGCACCTCCCGGGCGGGCAGACCCCTGCACCTGCTGTCCCTGGGCCACGCCCGGCGTGCCGTCCTGGTGGTGGCGGGCGCCCACGCCAACGAACCGGCCGGCGGCTCCACCCTCCTCGCCGTCGCCGAACGGGTCCTGCTCCAGCGGGAGCTGCGTACCGACAGGTCCTGGCACTTCCTGTTGTGCGCGGATCCCGACGGCGCGAGCCTGCACGTCACCCCGGCGCCCCGCAGCCTGCTCGACTACCACCGCGGGTTCTTCCGGCCGGCGGGGCCCGAGCAGCCCGAGTGGTCGCCGTCGGTGCTGCCGCCCGACCGGCTGCCGCCCGAGACCCGCACCCTCACCCAGGTCATCGACGAGCTGCGGCCCTACCTCCAGGTCACCCTGCACGGGACCGACCTGGGAGGCAGCTGGGTGCAGCTGACGAAGGACGTCCCCGGGCTCGCCGAGCCGTTCGCCAAGTCGGCGGCCGAGCTGCGCATCCCGGTGGAGACGGGCGCCTCGGACGCCGCGGGCTGGCCGGCCACCGGGCCAGGGGTGCACGTGATGCCGGCTCCCGGCGCGGGGGTGGCGTACCCGAGCATGCCGGACGACGCGCGGCACAGCACCTGGCACCACGTCCACCGGTACGGCGGTCTGACCGCGGTCGTCGAGGTGCCGATGTGGGCGAGCGACCTGGTGGACGACCCGGCCCCGCACCCGGCGCCCGCTGCCGCGCTGCGGTGGCTGGCGGGCCGGCTGCTGCGGGACACGACCCAGGTGGAACAGGTGCTCGCCGAGGTGCTCCCCCGGCTGGAGGGTGTCGACGGCCCGCTGCTGCGGGCGGCGCGGTGGGGCCTGGCGCTGGCGCCGGGGCTCGCCTCGGACTGGACCGCTCTGCCGCCCGCCGACCGGACGAGGGCGTACGTCGGCAGCGTCGACGCGTTCGCCCGCCGGCTTCCGCTGCGCGCGGCGGCCATGCTGCTACGGGTCCTGCACGAGACCGGCGACCCGGCGGCGCCGCGGCTGGAACGGCTGGTGGCCACCTGGAGCGACGCCTTCGCGGAACGCTTCCAGGCCCGCTGGGTCCCTCTGGAACACCAGACGGAACACCAGTCCCGCACGGTCGTCGCGGCGGCCCTGCACGCGCACGACCGGGCGGCCTGAGCCCCGCGGACGCGACGCCCGATCCCGACAGGGGTGCGGCGCCCTTACCCGCCGAACGGCTCAGGCCACCCGGCCACCCGGCCACCCGGCCTGCCGTCAGCCGTCAGCCGTCAGCCGTCAGCCGTCAGCCGTCAGCCGTCAGCCGTCGAGAGCGAACACCGCCCCGGTCCGCGCCGCCAGCACGCACGCGCTGGAGAACGTCTGCGTGTACTCGACCGGCCGTCCGTTCCACTGGCCGCGCGCGTGGGTGGTCACCGGCGCGTAGATCATCGGGCAGAAGGTGTCCCGGGCCGGGAGCGCGCGGATGTCGCCGTCGGTGGCCGCCAGCTGTGCGCAGGCCTCGGCCGCGCGGGAGTGGCCCTGGGGCGGGTCGCACATCAGCAGCGTGCCGCGGCTGTCGCTGGAGAGGGCGTCGCCCTTGGTGACCGTGAGGTAGAGCCAGTTGCCCGGGAGGGCGTCCCCGGCCGTCGCCGCCAGGGCCGGAGCCGGGGCCGCGAGGAGGAGTGCGGCCGCGGCCAGCAGGGCGCCGCGGACCGTCTTCGCCGGGAGGGTGCGTGTCGTGGAGGAAGCCGTCATTCCCGATGCATCGGCACGGTGGCGCCGGAACCCCACCCCGGCTCACCCGAACGGAAGCCAGCGGACGCGTACCGGCCGGCGAGCTCGAACGCGGCGAGCACCACCCGCGACTGGTACTCCACCTGGCGGGCGACCGGGATCCAGCGCGCCCCGCAGCCGTCGCGGTAGTCGGCGCACCACTCCTCGACGAGCCGGTCCAGCTCCGGCAGCGCGCCGGCCGGGTCGGTGCCGGCGCGGCTGACGAGCTGGTGCAGCAGCCCGGCCGTGCGCAGGGCCAGTCGCCGTCCGGCGATGCGCAGCGCGGCCAGGTGGCCGGTGCTCAGCGGTGGCAGCGGGCGGGCGCCGTCGGCGACGTCGGGGTCCCAGGTGTCGGCGAGACCCGGGCAGACCAGTAAATAGTCGTCGACCGGTGCGAGCAGCCGGGCCGCGTCCGGCACGGCCAGGACGTGCGGTCTGATCCGGGCGAGGAGCCGCTCCAGGTGGCCCGCGTCGCGGCGCAGGGTGTGGCTGACGGTGCGCAGGACGGCGGCCCGGTCGGCGGGGAGGGTGGCGTCCTCCACGGCGGCCACGCCCCACATGGGCGCCTCGACGATCGCGGTGACGGTGCCGTGCCGGTGCGGATGGAACCAGGTGGACTCGACGGCGGCCTCGGTGATGGCCGCGGCCAGGTCGCTCACGCGCGGGGGCGGGATCCGGTAGACGGCCGGTCCCAGGCTCGGCCAGTACAGGGTGTCGTAGGGGCCGAGTTCGCGGGGGATGCCGAGGCGGGCCGCGCTGTGCGCCACGCGCTGCGCGAGGCCGGGCAGGTCGCGGGTGAGTTCGACGAAGCCGCCGCCGACGTCGACGCCGTGCAGGGAGCACTGGAAGAAGGGCCGCAGGTCGTCCTGGACGTCGAGCAGGGCCCGGGTCTCCGGGAGCCCGGCGCGGTCCGCGCCCTCGGGCAGCCACTCGGGCTGTTCCAGGAAGCCGGGGCGGAAGAAGTTCCGGAAGTAGTTGCCCAGGGTGTACGGCCCGTGCAGCCAGTTCTCGTTGCGGCGCAGCCCGTCCGGGTCCAGGCACAGCAGCAGGTTCCAGGTGGCGTCGGAGCCCTCGGTGAGACGGGGGTCGGCCAGGGCCCGCTCGGCCAGACGCAGGACGGTGGCGCCGCCGACGGGTTCGTTGGCGTGCGGTCCGGCGACCACGAGGGCCTGCCGGCTGCCGTGGCCGACGGACAGCATCAGCAGGGGCGAGCCCGCGCGGGAGGTGCCGATGCGGCGCAGCCGGGCCTCCCGGGGGTGGCGGGCCACGAGTGCGGCCGCCTGGGCCGCGAGTTCGTCGACGGCCGGGTAGCGGAGGAGGGGCGGCAGGGCACACCTCCACAATGCGGTGCCGTCGATTCACCTGGTGTGCATGGTGTAGGCACAGTCAGTCACGAGTTGACGAGTACGTCAACACCGGCGAACGGAAAGGGTTTTGGTCCGTCGCCCGACCGAAGACGCCCAGTAAGCCCAGGCCAGAGGTGAGGTTGGGCTCAGTCGGCGGCGAGCCGGAAGGACATCCGGCCGAAGCCGACCTGGTCGCCCTCGCGGACCACGGCCGCGCCGATGACCCGCCGCCCGTTGACCGTCGTGCCGTTGGTGGAGCCGAGGTCCCGCAGCACCCACATACCGCCCTGGCGGCGCAGTTCGGCGTGCACCCGGGAGACCGTCTCGTGGGTCAGCCGCAGGCCGCTGGCGGGGTCACGGCCGATGCGCAGCGACCGGCTGTCGCCGGGGTGCGGCAGCAGCAGCTTGGGGAGCCGCTCCGCCTGCCAGGCCCTGCGCAGCCGTATCGTGAAGCCGGAGACCTTCTCGACGGTGCCGAAGACCAGGCGCGAGACCCGGCTCTCGGTGGGCAGGTCGGCGGTGAGCACCGCCAGCTCGTCCGGTCGGCGGGCGGTCAGCGCCAGTTCCATCCGGTGCACGAAGGTGTCGTGCGAGAGACGACCCATGGCGACGCCGTCACGCAGCACCTGAAGCGCCCTGTCGCGCTCCGCGTCGGACAGCCGCGCGGGGTACGTGTTGAACTCGAAAGACGACGTCACGTTCGCGATTGTCGGGCAGCGGACCGCGCGTGTCCAGAAAACCGGACAACGGCCGCCCCGCGCGCGTGCCCGACGGCATCCCTCGCGAAACCCGGCGACACCTGCCGTAAAAGGGGTGTTCCAAAAGCGCATTGATCGCGTTTGACGCACCATGGACGTGCTACTCCACAGTGAGCAGACGAAGGGGAACCGTCCGTGCAGTTCGAGGTGTGGGCACCGCAGGCCGGCCGTGTGACGCTCCATTGCGAGGGTGCCACGCGTGTGATGGAACGCGATCCCGAGAGGGCCGGATGGTGGAGGGGGGACGCCGACGCGCGGGACGGCACGCGGTACGGCTTCGCGCTGGACGACGGCCCGGTGCTGCCCGATCCCCGCTCGCCCCGGCAGCCGGACGGCCCCGACGGGCTGAGCGCGGTCGTCGACCACGGCACCTACGCGTGGCGTGCCGAGTGGCCCGGACGACCGCTGCCGGGCGCCGTCCTCTACGAGCTGCACGTGGGCACCTACACGCGCGAGGGCACCCTGGACGCGGCCGCCGACCGCCTCGGACACCTCGTCGAACTGGGCGTCACCCACGTCGAGTTGATGCCCCTGTGCCCGTTCCCCGGACGGCACGGCTGGGGGTACGAGGGCGTGTCGCTGTGGGCGGTGCACGAGCCGTACGGCGGTCCGCAGGCGCTGAAACGCTTCGTCGACCGGGCCCACGAACTCGGCCTCGGCGTGGTCCTGGACGTGGTGCACAACCACCTGGGCCCCTCGGGCAACTACCTGCCCGCGTTCGGCCCCTACTTCACCGACACGCACCACACACCGTGGGGCTCGGCCGTCAACCTGGACGCACCCGGCTCGGACGAGGTCCGCGCGTACCTGCTGGGCAGCGCGCTGGCCTGGCTGCGCGACTACCGGATCGACGGACTGCGCCTGGACGCGGTGCACGCGCTCGCCGACACCCGCGCGTGCCACTTCCTGGAGGAGCTGTCGACGGCCGTGGACGCGCTCGCCGCCGACCAGGGGCGGCCGCACTTCCTGATCGCCGAGTCCGACCTCAACGACCCCCGGCTCATCACCCCCCGCCAGGAGGGCGGCCTCGGGCTGCACGGGCAGTGGAACGACGACTTCCACCACGCCCTGCACACCGCGCTGACCGGTGAGTCCCAGGGCTACTACGCAGACTTCGCGCGCGCTCCCCTCGCGGCCGTCGCCAAGACGCTGACCGGCGGCTACTTCCACGACGGCACCTACTCGAGCTTCCGGGGCAGGCACCACGGGCGGCCCCTGGACCGCACGCGGGTGGCCGCACACCGGATCACCGGCTACAGCCAGACCCACGACCAGGTCGGCAACCGGGCCCAGGGCGACCGTCTTTCGGCCTCGCTGTCCCCCGGGCTGCTGGCCTGCGCGGCGACGCTGACGCTGACCTCGCCGTTCACGCCGATGCTGTTCATGGGCGAGGAGTGGGCGGCCGGCACGCCCTGGCAGTTCTTCACCGACCACACCGACCCCGAACTCGCCGAGGCCGTACGGCAGGGCAGGCGGCGGGAGTTCACCTCGCACGGCTGGGCCGAGGAGGACGTGCCCGACCCGCAGGACCCGGCCACCCGGGACCGCTCCTGCCTCGACTGGTCCGAACCCGAACGCGAACCCCACGCGCGCGTGCTGGCCTGGTACCGCCGCCTCGCCGCGCTCCGCCACGAGCAGGCCGACCTGACCGACCCCGACCTCGCCGACATCAAGGTGGCCTACGACGAGCAGGAACGCTGGCTCGCCTTCCGGCGCGGTGACGTGCGCGTGGCGGTGAACCTCGCCGGGAAGCCGGCGGCGATCCCGCTGGGCCCGCGCCGGGCGCGGGTGCTGGCCGCGTGGGAACCCGTACGGACGCCGGGCGCGGACGGGGTGCTGCACGTGCCCGGGGAGTCGGCCGTGGTCCTGCTCCAGACGTGAGCGCGGGCCGCCCATCACCGTGCCCGGCCGGATCCGACGGTCCCCGGCGCCACGGCAGGCGAGGTTCGCTCCGGCGCTAGGAGCCGTCCGGGTCGTCCCGCAGTTCCGTCACGCGTTCCAGCAGGATGGCCTCCCAGGCGCGCCGCAGCCGGGTGCGCAGCAGGGGCGTCGGGCCGCCGGCGCCGCGGCCGACCTGTTCGGCGAGGCGGACGACGGCGTCGCACCGGGCGAGCCACAGGCCACGCAGACAGGGCCGGGCGCCGTAGCCGGCGAGGGTGGCGGCGCGGACGGCGGCGGGCGAGCCGACGGCGACCGCGAGTCCGGCGATGTCCTCGGCGGGATCGCCGAGGGCGGCGGCGCTCCAGTCGAGGACGCCCCGCACCCGGCCGTCGGCGGCGACCACGAGGTGTTCGCCGGTGAGGCCGCGGTGCACGAGGACCTGGCCGCCGGGCTGGGCGGCCAGCTGGACCGCCGCCGCGGACGTGAGTTGCTGCAGGCCGGCGGGGTCGAACTCGTCGGCGCGGGCGAGGCGTTCGGCGGCGCGTCCGGCGCTCAGGCGCAGCGCCTCGAGGGAGCGCGGCGCGGACCGCGGCAGGCCCAGCGTCTCGGCCTGCCGCGCGGGCACCTCGCGCAGTCCCGTGAGCAGCCCCGCCAGATCGGCCTCGCCGACGGCGGACACGTCGTGGTCCTCGGCCGTACCGCCCGGCAGCCTGGTGTCCAGGGTGAAGGTCAGGCCGGGCGCCCACTCGCCGTGCGCCACGCTGGTGGGCACCGCGAGCGGCAGGTGCGGGCGGACGAGTTCGCGCAGCCGCAGTTCGCGCCGCCGGCGGACGGCGGCCTCCCGGTCGGGGGCGAGCCGCAGGACGTGGTGGGCGCCGACCCACCACGTGTGGTGCTCCCCGTCCTCGGTGACCGGCCGGACCTGGGGTCCGCCGCGGTCCGTGGCGCTCCCGCCGTTCGGGCCGGCCGGGGTGTCCGCGCCGTCGTCGAGCAGGGAGCGGACCAGCCGGCGGACGGTGTCCGCGGTGGGTGTCGGTGCCTGGGTCATGGTCGCGCCGTCGTCTTCGGGGATGGGGGTGCGGGGGCCCGGTCAGTCCACTGTGACCAGCTCGCGTGTGGTGTCGTTGAGGCGCCGGCCGCCGCTCTCTGTGACCGTGACGATGTCCTCGATGCGTACCCCGAACCGGCCGGGCAGATAGACGCCGGGCTCGACGGAGAAACACATCCCGGGGACGAGGGGCTGTTCCTCGCCCTCGATCATGTACGGCGGCTCGTGCGTGGTGACGCCGATGCCGTGGCCGGTGCGGTGGATGAAGTACTCGCCGTATCCGGCGCCGGTGATGACCGCGCGGGCGGCCCGGTCGACCTCCTGGCAGGCGACCCCGGGCCGGACGGCGGCGAAGCCCGCCTCCTGCGCCTCCCGCACCAGGTCGTGCACCCTGCGCTCCTCGTCGGTGGGTTCCCCGACGTGGACCGTGCGGGAGGTGTCGGAGCCGTAGCCGTCCTTGAGGCCGCCGAAGTCGAGGACGACCATGTCCCCGCGTTCGATGACGCGGTCGCCGGCCTCGTGGTGCGGGTTGGCGCCGTTCGGCCCGGAGGCGACGATGGTGAAGTCGACCTGGGAGTGCCCGAACCGGCGCAGCAGGGCGGCGAGGTCGGCGGCGACCTCGGACTCCCGGCGCCCGCCGAAGGCCACCGAGCGGATCTCCTCGAAGGCCGCGTCGGCGGCGGCGCCCGCGGCGGCGAGCAGGTCCAGTTCCGTCGCGTCCTTGACCGCGCGCAGCATCGGCAGCGCCTCGGTGAGGGACGCGTAGGCGGCGGTGGGCAGCGCCTTCTGGAGGGCCAGCAGGTGCAGGGACCATGCGTTGTCGCTGATCCCGAAGGAGACGTCCGGGCCGCCCGCGCCGCGCAGGAGGTCGGCGGTGGCCGCGTAGGGGTCCTTGCCGTCGGTCCAGTCGCGCAGGGTCAGGGCGGGGGCGCCGACGGCCTTCGCGGCGTCCGGGGCCTCCAGGGTGGGGACCACGAGGACGGGGTCCTGTCCGGGGACGAGGACCAGCAGGGTGAGCCGTTCCGTGGTCGCGGTCGGGGCGTAGCCGGTGAGCCAGACCAGGTCGGGTCCCGGCGCCACCAGGAGCCCGGCCAGCCCGGCCCCGGCGGCGGTCCGCGCGGCGCGCTCCATCCGGGCCCGGTGGTCGTCGGCGGTGAACGGCGCGGTCGTACTGGCGGTCATCCGGGTCTCCCTGGGCGGGTGAAGGGACTACGGGCAGCATCCTGCCCGCACGGAAGTCGCCGCGCGAGCCGGTTCGCCGCCGCGGACCGTCCGCTCCGTCCGCCGAGGGGCTCGCAGGCCGCTCACGTCACCACGCCCGGGGTGGCCGTGAGCCTCTGGTAGCCGCCGCCGCTGCGGCGGACCGTGAGCGTGACGGCGGTCCCGGGGTGTGCCCCGGCCACCGCCCGGGCCAGGTCGTCGGCCGAGTCGATACGGGTCCCGCCGAAGGTCAGCAGGACGTCACCCCGGACCAGTCCCGCCGAGAAGCCGGGCCCGGGCACGTGCACGCCGACCACCATGGCCCCCGGTCTCCCGGCGTCCACGGCCTCCACGCCGAGGCTGACCCGCGCGGGGGCCGGCGAGGGCGCCGGGGCGGCCGGTGCCGGAACGTCCCGGCGGGCGGCGGCCGTGGGCCTGTCGGCCTGCCGCTGTGCCTCCGCGAGCCTGCTCATGCCGATCACCGTGGCGCCCATCGTCCCGAGCCCGACCCCGGACAGCACCAGCACGGTCGCCGCGAGGCAGCCGAGGAGCAGGGTGGTGAGCCGGCGGCCACGCCGGCGCGCGGCATGCGGGCGCCGGACGGGGTCGGGCGGGGTGTCGCCACCGCACTCCCGACCTGGCATGGGCTTGGGCCGCAACGCGGTCTGTTCCATGGATCACCTCCGGCAGAAGCCCTACCCGGCCCACCGCCCTGCGACGATCCACGAACGAGTGAGACTGTCCGCGCCCGCGGCGGGGACCGGGCCGGAGACGGAGCACCGCCGCACGGCGAGCGCCCCACGGCGGCCGTGCTGTGCGCCGTGGGGCGCTCGCCGTGCGGTCAGCCCACCGGGAGCGCCGGTGTCCGGTCCGGCAGGAAGCCGTGGGCGCGGCGGGCGAGGAACCCGGGTTTGTAGCGGTCGACGGCCCGGTGCCAGTTCAGGATGCCGGCCATCCAGTTCTCCAGGTCGGCCACATAGCCGCGCATGATCGCGCGCGCTTCGTCCGACAGCCCGAAGTCGTCGTAGACGATGGGCAGTTCGTGCGCGGCGACGTGCTGGAACTGCTCCATGCGCTGGGTCATCAGGTCGTGGACGACACCGAGGGCGCTCGGGTAGTCGATGCCGAAGAAGTTCTGCACGACCAGGATCGCGTTGTGGATCTCGCCCTCGTACTCGATCTCCTTCTGATACGAGAAGACGTCGTTGAGCAGGCAGGCGTAGTCGACGGCGGCGTTCTCCAGTGAGCGGACGGGTCCGCTGCGGTACACCTCCGGCGGGACGGCGGGGCCGTGGCCCATCCGGCACAGACTCATGGTGAGGTCCGCGCCGAAGGTGGCGCGCCGCATCTCCAGGTAGTCGACCGGGTCGGGGACGCGGTGCTGGAGCTGGTTGGACAGTTCCCACACCCAGCTCTCCGTCATGACGTCCACCGCGGCCTTGAGGACGCGCCGGTCGTCACAGGTCATCCCCGCCGTCGTGTGCGCCCACAGGTCGGTCAGTCCGCGTTCCATCGCGTTGGCCGGGAGGAGGGGCTCCTCGCCGTCGACGGGCATGCAGTCCGACAGGCGCCGGGTGGCGAGGCGGGCGGCGGCCAGGTCGCGGCGGCCGCCGAAGACGAGGGGGTAGTAGTCGTCGCCGTACGTCCCCCAGGCCAGCCATCGGGAGCCGAGGTCGAGGGCTTCGGCGGTGGCGTCGGGGGCGATGCCGGCCGCGCACAGCGGGAGGTCGGCGGCGGCGAGCCGGTCCTCGTCCCAGACGCCTTCGTGCAGGATGCCCATCCGGTGGGTCCAGCCGGTGAGGCGGTCGCGGGCGCCGGCCAGGTGCGGGCTGAGCCGCAGGGTGAACGGCATCAGGAAGTCCGGCAGCAGGGAGGGGCCGACCTTCTGGTACGGCACGTGCGTGTGGGAGCGCAGCCGCTCGGCGCCGGCCGAGGCGAGCAGCGCGCCGACATCGGCGGCGGAGGTGCCCGGGCCCGTCAGGCGCTGCCAGGGCGCGGTGACCTCCGCGCGGGCGTTCATGTAGCGGCTGGAGCGCAGGTGCCATTCGTGGCCGCCCGACTGCCAGTCCTGCAGGCCCTGGACGTACCGGGCGACGGCGGTGGTCTCGGCGGGGTCCAGTCCGTTCTCCAGGGCCACCGCGGGGACTTCGGTGAGGGCGGTGTGCTCGAACTGGTGCAGGCGCGAGGTGAGGACGTCGTTGACGGTCTCGGCGGCCTCCTGGGTGGTGCAGCCGAAGAAGGTCTCCAGGACCAGCACGCCGTTGCTGAGCTCGCCCTCGTCCTCGACCTCCCGCTGGTAGGAGAACAGGTCGTTGCGCAGGTGGACGCCGTCGGAGAAGGTCTCCATCAGCACCCGCAGCGGCCGTGACCCGGCGACCGACGCCGGCACCTCGGCGGTGGCGTACTCCACGAGCCCCGCCGACCAGGGCGCCCCGCCGACCTTGCGGCGCATCTCGATGTACTCGACGGGGTTGGCGACGCGCCCCTCGTTGATGTTGGACAGTTCCCACAGCGACTCGTTGAGCAGGTGTTCGGTGGCCACGGCGAAGCGCCGGCGCCAGTCGACGGACATCGAGGGCACCGTGCGCGCCCACAGGTCGGCGAGTCCGGCCTCGACCGGGTTCTGCGGCTCGGGCACGGGGGCCGACAGGTCCAGCGGCATGAACAGGGGCAGCCGGTCGAGGTAGGCCTTGCCGCCGGCGCGGTCCTGGGTGCGTTTGAAGATCTCCAGGAAGTGGTCGTCGAAGAAGAAGACCCACACGTACCAGTCGGTGATCAGCGAGAGGGCGGGGCCGTCGCAGTCGGGGTGGGTGTAGGCGCAGAGCAGGCCGTAGTCGTGCGCGTCGAGGTCGGAGCGCTCCCAGATCCCGGAGCCTTCCAGCATGCCCATCCCGCGTGCCCACTCGGCGGAGTGGGCGCGGGCCTCGTCGAGATGGGGGTTCAGTCGCGCCGCGTACGGCATGTAGAAGTGCGGGAGTTCGAAGGGCTGCTGCGTCATGGCCGGGCCCTACCCAGGGCCCTGTGGGGGCATCCGCGGGCCCGGACATGATCACACCATCGCGTGAATCGGCGGCGAATCAGCGGGCGGCGCGTACGCCTGCGCCCCCGGCGGCCCGTTCTCCCCTGACCTGGATCAGCGCGTGGGTGCCACCGGTCCGCCAGCGCTGTTCCTCGGCGGCGACGAGCGCGGCCTCGGTGCGCGCGTCGAGGCCGGTGATCACGTCGGACTTGAGGGTGCGCAGGGCGGCGACGGGGCCGGGGAAGGAGGCGGTGACGTCGGCGAACGGTGTGGTCGGCGGCCACAGCCGGTCGCCCACCAGGCGACGGTAGTTGAGGTCGCCCTTGACGATCGTCAGGGTGGCCGCGGCGAACTCCTCGCGGAGGTCGTCCGGCAGGTCGGCGAACGGCAGCGGGGCGGCGGAGAAGGGGTGGGCGCGCACCACGAGCCGGCCGTCGGCCATGGCGGACCTGAGTGACCGGCCGTACGCGGCGGCGGCCCCCTTCGCCGCGGTCAGCCGGCGGACCGCGTCGACCACGTCGGCGGGGGTGGCGTCGGAGACGTAGTACGGGTACGGCTTGACGTGCAGGACCGCCCGCTCGACGCGGCCCTCGTCGAGGAGCCGGGCGACGAGGAGCAGGTCGGGGACGAGTTCGCGGCCGGCGTTGTCGGCGATCAGGCACAGGGTGCCGGGCCCGGTGAGCAGCGCCCACAGCGCCTCGCTGTCGTCGGCCACCAGTCCGGGCGCGGCGGCCGGGGAGTCCCGCGGTCCGGAGAGCCGGAAGCCGAGGTCGGCGCGGTTGCCCCACAGGGAGCCGAGCAGCAGCGCCCGCAGCCCTGCTTCGGCGGGCCGGTCGGCGAGGCGGTCGAGTGCGGCGAGTTCCTCGTCCGTCTCCGGGGCGTCGAGCTCGGCCTGTTTGAACGGGCGGAACGGGTCGATACCCTGCCAGGTGCCGGGGCCGAAGTAGCCCACCGCGTCGAGCAGACGGCGGTAGAAGTAGCTCTCGGACCAGAGCCAGGGGACGTCGAACCAGGACCGGCCGGTGTACTCGGGCAGTCCCCACCGCGCCCAGTGGCCGAGGTCGTGCGCGTCGTCGGGGAGGGGTTCGATGACGCCGCCGGTGCAGCTGTCGAGCAGCGCGTCGAGCGCGCGGTGCTGCTCGGGGCCGTACGGGAAGGCGTCCCGGACCTGCCGGATGATCGCGGGGTGCCGCTCGGCGAGGACGCTGTGGGGGAACGAGCCGGGTTCGTCGCCGAGGATCACGGGCGCGGGCGGGGTGTCGGCCATGCGCGTCACCGTACCGCGCACGTCAGGCCGTTCTGATCTCCCCCTCCAGCTGGGTGGCGAGTGTCAGGTAGCGGGCGCGCCGGTGGACCGGGACCAGGCCCCGGATGAGGATCCGCCACATCTCGGCGAGGCGGCGCGGCTGCCGCCGCACGGGTTCGACGGACCGGCTCACCACCCGGGTGCCGACGAAGAAGCAGATCAGGGAGTGGGCGACGGCGTCGACATCGGTGTCCGGGTGGAGGTCGGACTCCTTGACCGCGCCGACGAGCCGGCGGGAGGCGATGTCGAGCCACTCGGTGAAGGGGTGCCGCAGCGGCGGGCGTACCTCGACACCGCCGGTGGCCAGCCGGAGCCCGGCGCGCGGGATGGGCCCCTCGACCGACAGCCGCGCTATGCCGAAGGTGATGCGCATCAGGGCCTCCAGCGAGGAACAGCCCCTGGCGTCCATCTCGTTGGTCAGCCGGCGCGAGGTGCCGGCCTGCAGTTCCATGATGGCCTGGGCCAGGTCCTCCTTGGCCGCGAAGTGGAAGTACAGGGCGCCCTTGGTGACCTGTGCGTGGTCGACGATGTCGCTGAGACTGGTCGACTCGTAGCCGTGCCGGTCGAAGAGGTCCGCGGCGGCCGTGATGATCGTCGCGCGGGTCTGCTCGGCGCGTAACTGCCTCGCCATCGGCTGAACACTCCTGGGACGGAACGGAACACTTCTGGCGGCGAAAAGAACGGGTCATGCTGTTTGTTTCTTACTCGCTGTGCATGATAGCTCACAGGCCCCCGGTACTGACCCGGCATTCAAAAACGGCCGACTCTCCCTGGATCGCGACCACTTGTATGTGCTCGTTGCCCTCTTCTGTCGCCTGGATCCAGACGGGGCGGTCCAGTTCGGCGTACCGGCAGAAGACGGCGCGCAGGGCCACCGGCGGCCGGGAGGCCAGGCGGCGCACCTGTGCCGCCTGGCGGGCCGCCTCCAGCAGGAGCATGCCGGGCACATGGTCGAGGGGATGGTCGAAGAAGACGGGATGGCCGGTGTCGACGCGCAGTTGCCAGCGGTCGCGGCGGCGGGTCGGGGCCAGCACGACGTCCTCGGGCACCGCCCGGCCCACGGCGGCGGGCGACAGTCCGGGCGGCACGGCGAGGGCGGTGACCGAGTCGGGGGTACGGCCGCCGCGCAGCCGCCGGTAGACGTTCTCACCGGTCCACGAGACGTCGACGTACCCGGTGGCGACGCGGTCGCCGTCCAGCCGTACGTCCGCGTCGTAGCGCATCGCGGCCGGGCGGCCGCCGCGGCGCCGGACCTCGGTGACGGTGACGCCGACGACGGGTTCGGCGGGCAGCGGGCCGACGGCCAGCCGCTCCGGGCTTGCGGTCAGGCGCAGTTCGTGCAGCACGAAGCGGTGGCCGAGGGGGACGCCGTACTCGGTGTGCGCGAGGAGTGCGCCGCACTGCCGGACGGTCTCCGCCAGGAGCAGCGGGTCGTACGACGTGCGGTCCGGCGACACGTGCAGCTGGTGGGCGCGCGGCCACTGGGCGGACACCGTGAACCGGTCCTCCCCGGTGCCGCTCCAGCCGGTGAGTAGGGTCTCGGCGACAGCCGCGCGGTGCACGAACTCCCTTGGCACGGTGGCCGTGAGAGGTTCCGGCGGGCCGTCAGAACCGGCCGGCCCGTGGGTGCCGTCCCGCGTGTCGGCGGCGGGGTCGGGCGGTGGCGCCGCGCGGTCGGTACCGTACGGCTTCGGGGTCTCGGCAAGCTGCCGAAATTGAGGCATGTTCCTCCCTCGGAACCCCCCGAAAGCGATGACGGACGGCGACGTGGCCGCACCGGTGAGCGCTAGAGTACGAGGCGGACGGTTTGTTTTCAATGAGACCCGTGATGGCCGATTCGGCACATGGGAAGGGCTCTTATGGCGAGACAAGAGCGCGCCATCCGGACGCGCAAGGCGATTCTGGAGGCCGCGGGCGCGGTCTTCGACGAACACGGCTACGCATCGACCACGATCTCGATGGTCCTGGAGCGGGCCGAAGTCACCAAAGGTGCGCTGTACTTCCACTTCCCGTCCAAGGAATCCCTCGCCCAGGCGGTCCTCGACGAGCAGTTGCCGTTCGGGGCCGTGCCGCCGCACCCGTGCCGGCTCCAGGAGATCATCGACATCACGTTCGCGTTCGGTCACCGGCTGCTGGACAACTCGCTGCTCCAGGGCAGCGTGCGGCTGACCGTGGACCAGTGCGCGCCGCCCGGCGTCGATCACACGGGCCCCTACCGGCAGTGGGCGGACCTCCTGGTGGGCATGATGGAACAGGCTCGGGAGCAGGGCGAGTTGCTGCCCACGGTGCAGCCGAGGGACACGGTGGAACTGCTGGTGGGCGCGTTCGCCGGCATCCAGCAGATGTCGCGGGCGCTGACCGGGCGCCAGGACCTCGGGCACCGCATCTCGGTCATGTGGTCCCACATCCTGCCGAGCATCGCCGTGCCGGGGCTGCTGCTCGGCCTGGACAGCGGACCGGACCGGGGATCGC
The DNA here is from genome assembly GCF_040605435.1 of Streptomyces sp. NPDC005574. Classification (NCBI taxonomy): domain Bacteria; kingdom Bacillati; phylum Actinomycetota; class Actinomycetes; order Kitasatosporales; family Streptomycetaceae; genus Streptomyces; species Streptomyces sp. NPDC005574. The sequence continues at coordinate 6,270 of NZ_JBEXCW010000009.1, read as the reverse complement.
GGATCCTGGCCGGCGTCGAACTGTCCGGATACGGGCCGTGATCCTGCTGACCGGAGCGACCGGAACCGTCGGGCGCCTGGTGGCGCGACGGCTGTCGGGGGTGGCCCCGCTGCGGCTGCTGTCCCGGGACCCGGGGCGCGCCGCCGCCCTGGCCGGCCCCCGGGACGAGGTGGCCGGCGGGGACTTCGACGACCGGTCGAGCCTGGACCGGGCCCTGAAGGGCGTGCGGTCGGCCCTGCTGGTCACCTCCGACCCGCTGGCGCCCGCCCACGACGAGCGCTTCCTGGCGGCCGCCCGGGCGGCGGGTGTACGGCACGTGGTGAAGCTGTCGGCCCTCGCGGTCACCGACCCCGGGGCGACCGACCTCATCACCACCTGGCAGCGGCACAACGAGCAACTCCTGCGTGGTTCCGCGCTGTTGTGGACACTGCTGCGGCCGCGCGCCTTCATGACCAACACGCTCGGCTGGGCCCGCTCGGTCCGCGAGGAAGGCGTGGTGCGCGCGCAGAACGGCAGCGCGACCAACGCCACCGTCGACCCGCGGGACATCGCCGAGGTGGCGGCGCGGGCCCTGCTGGAGACGGACGCCCACGCTGGGCGGGCGCACGCGCTCACCGGGCCCGAGGCGATGAGCGCGGTACGGCAGACGGAGATCCTGGGCGAAGTCCTGCGCCGTCCGCTGCGGTTCGTCGAACTCACCGAGGACGAGGCCCGCCGCCGCCTGCTCACCCGGCTCCCGGCCCCGGTGGCCGACGCCCTCGTGGAAAGCGCCGCCCGCGGACGCGCGGGCGCGAAGAACAGGGTGGACCCGACCACAGCCCACCTCCTCGGCCACCCGGCGCGCTGCTATCGGGATTGGGTGCGCGAGCATGTGCCGGTGTTTCGGGGGTGAGGGAAGCGGGGCGTGGGTTGACCGGCCTGCCGGCGCGTGCGCGCAGGGACTCGGCTGCCGACCGCCGCTGGGCGGGGCGCTCGCGCCGAACAAGCCGGGTCTGCGCCGCCGGCCGTCGCGTGACGAGCCGCTCGCCGGACGCGTCGGGTCCCGACCGCCGCGGACGGGCGACTCGCGCCGGGTCCCGGCTGTCGGCTGACGGCTGTCGGCCACCGCGTGAAGGGGCCACCGGACGTCGGGGCCCCGGGTCTTCGCCGGCCACCGTGTGACGGGCCGCTCACGCCGGGCGGCTCAGGTCACCGCGGTCTGACGCCGGGGGCGCCGGGCCTCCGCGGGTGGCGCCGGGGGCGCCGGGTCTGCGCCGGCCGCCACCGCGTGACGGGCCGCTCGTGCCGGGTGGGTCAGGTCTCCGCGGTCCGTCGCCGTGCGGCTGGTGGCGCGCGCCAAGTCGCCGCCGTCCGCCGCATGACAGGCGGCTCGTGCTGAACGCGGCGGGGCCGATTGCCGTACTACCGGGGAGCAGCCCGTTCCCGCGTCGGCCGAGGAGACGTTCCGGATGACCCGGATGACCGCAAACCGTACCGCTCTGGCGGCCGCCGCCCTCGCTCCGCTCCTGTTGTGGGCGGCGGGTCCGGCCCAGGCGCACGGCGCGCCGACCGACCCGGTCAGCCGGGTCTTCGCCTGCTCCCCCGACGGCGGGACCGCGTCCGGTTCGTCCGCGTGCCGGGCCGCCGTGGCCGCCAACGGGTCGCCCTTCACGGCCTGGGACAACCTGCGCGTCGCCGGCGTCGGCGGCCGGGACCGGCAGACGATCCCGGACGGGAAGTTGTGCAGCGGCGGACTGGCCGCCTACAAGGGCCTCGACCTCGCCCGCTCCGACTGGCCGACGACCCGGCTGACGCCGGGCGCGACCATGACGATGAAGTACGCCTCGACGATCGCCCACACCGGCACGTTCCGGCTCTACCTCACGAAGCCGGGCTACGACCCGACGAAGCCGCTGGCCTGGTCCGACCTGCCTCAGCAGCCGTTCGCACAGGTGACGGACCCCGCGCTGACGGACGGCGCCTACCGCATCCGCGCGAAGCTGCCGGCCGACCGGACCGGCCACCAGGTGCTGTACACGATCTGGCAGAACAGCAGCACGCCGGACACCTACTACTCGTGCTCCGACGTGGTGTTCCCGGCGTCCGCTAACTCGGGTGCCGGCAAGAAGAGTTCGCCCGCTCCGGCCGCGTCCGCCTCCCAGACGGGCGGCAAGGACCGTACGAGCAGGAGCGCTTCACCCACCACCGGGAGCCGTTCGGCCCCCGCGCGGACCGAACGGACGGCGGGGGCCGTCGCGACCCCACCGGCGGGGGACGCCACCGCCCCCGGAAGCACGCCGGTCGCCGCCGACGCCGACCCCGCCTCCAGCGGACCCTCGGCCCCGCTGCTGGCGGGCGGCGCCACCGCGGTGCTCGTCCTCACCGGTGGCGCCGCCCTGGCACTTCGTCTTCGTCGGCGGTGAACTCCTCTTCTACGAGGATCAGTTGACGGTGACCGTCGCGGTACCGTCGGTCACCGGGGCGTACTTCGCGGTGAAGTAGCCGTTGGCGAAGCACAGCGACGAGCCGGACGTCTTGGTGAAGTGCTGGTTGGCGAAGTTGATGCTGTTGTCGGTGTTGCTCGCCGTGCCGGTGAGGCTGGGCGCCTGGTAGACGCAGGTGATGCTGCCCAGCAGGGTGCGCAGCACGGCCGTCGTCTGGATGGTGGAGCCGCTCGCCGGGGTCACCGTGACGGTGCCGTCGGAGGCCACCGAGGTCGTGTACGGCACGTTGTTGACGGTGATGCTGGTGACACTGGTGACGCCGAGGACGTTGCTGGTGCAGCTGCCGCTCGCGAAGGTGTGCGCGGTGAGCGACTCGGTGGCCGTGCCGGGCGCGGCTGGGTTGTCGGTGACGGTGGCGGTGAACTGCGAGGACGTGCAGGAGATTCCGCTGGTGCCGGTCGCGCTGGAGTAGAGGGTGGCGGCCGTGCCGGTCGCGAGCGGCGCGGTGAGGACGTCACCGACGGCGACGGCCGTACCGCCGGGGCCGCCGGTGGTGAGGACTGCGCTGTCGGCCGCCGACGCGGGGGCGACGGCGGGGAGGGTGAGTGCCGCGACAGCGCCGGTGAGGGCGAGGAGGGTTCGCGTACGCATGCGGGTGCCTCTTTCTTGGGGGTGGGGTGGTGCGGGGGGAGTGACGGACACGCGGGGTGTCCGCCGCTGCCGGCCCGTGGCGCCTTCTCCGTACGCGACGGGCCGGCAACGGCAGGCGTCCGGTGACCGGCCGAGGACCCGTGGGGGCGGGAGTTCGGCCGGGCCGGGCGAGAGGGCGGTCCGGCACGGCCGAAGGGGGAAGCGGCCGTGCGGGTGCCGTGAGGGTTTCCGTCCGGGCGGGGACGTGCCCGTACCGGATGTGATCCGGGCGATGCGGCGCCCCTGCCGGATGCGGCCTGGGCGAGGACGTGCCCGTACTGGACGTGAAGTCCGGGAGACGCGTGGACGATGCCACGCGGTGACGGATCCGGCGCCACGGATCCGGGGAAGGCCAGGGCAAGTTGTAGACCTGAGGGTCAGTCAGCGTCAAGGGATCGGGACGGAGTTGATGCGTCGTGGCACCTCCGGCGGGCCTGCGACACACGCCCGAAGCACAACCGACACGTATTTTCCACAACTCCCTTGACCCTTGGGTGTAACCCCCGGTAACTTCCTCGTCGGCTACTGCGGAGTACGTGAAAGCCCTTGCACCGCCGGGAGGTGCGAGGAGACGTAGGCCCCAGTCGCTGTCCGCGCCAGGACAACGTGCCACTGAAGCCCAACCGCACTGACTATGCCCACGGGAGCAGCACATGGCCTCGTCCTCGGACACCTCGTCCGCCGCCAGCACACCCGAGAACCCCGAAAGCGGTTCCGTGCCCGACACCTCCGCGAAGACCGGCAGGCGCGGGCAGGTCAGACTGCGGCGGGCCGCGGTGATGGCCGTGCCGGCCGCCGCGATCGCCGCCGCACTCGCGATCTTCACCGCCGAAGGTGCGCTCGGTGTGCAGTTCGCGATCTCCGGTATGCCCTTCACGGTCACCGCGACCTCGCTGGACGGCACCGGCTTCGAACAGTACGGCGACCTCGACAACATGATCAAGGACAGCCCCAACGAGGGTGACACCGGCGGCCAGGTGCTGGTGGTGACCTCCGCGATCAAGGACGCGACGCTCGTCAAGCTGTGCCAGAGCGTCGACCTGGGCGGCATCAACCTGGTCATCCGCGCCGGCGCGACCAAGGGGCACCCCGTGACCGCGACCGACCTCACCACCGACTCGACGCAGCTGACGGGCAACGCCGAGTTCAACGACATCGAGATCGGCAACGACGCCAGCACCCTGAACAGGGCCAAGCCCAAGGGTCAGCCCGGCGTCTTCAGCCAGCAGGCCAGGACCGTGCACATCGACGACCTGCGGCAGACCAACTACGCCACCACCGCGGGGATCTTCAAGCTGCCCGGCCTGAAGCTCGGCTTCAGCGACGAGGCCTGCTGATGGCGGGCCTGCCAGGGCAGGGGGTCCGGGCCGGCTTCCGGCGCTGGCGGGCCAACCGCCCGTTCTGGGGCGGGCTGCTGCTCACCCTGGGCGGAGCGGAGATCCTGCTCACCGAGAAGGCGTCGCTCGACGTCATCCTGCACAGCAGCGCGCGGACACTGTCCGGCTATCTCCTGCCCACGGTGATGGTGCTGCTGGGGCTGCTCATCCTGTTCAACCCCACCCAGCGCCTCTTCTACTCCATCACCGGGATCCTGGTCACCCTCGGCAGCTGGCTCACCTCGAATCTGGGCGGCTTCTTCGTCGGCCTGATCCTGGGAGCCGTGGGCAGCTGCCTGACCTTCGGCTGGCTCCCGGACCAGGAACCGCGCCGAGAACGCCGGCAGCGCAAGCGGGCGGCGCGAGCGGAGGCCGCGAAGAGTTCGGAAGTGGACCTCACGAAGGGCCCGGAGATCGCGGAGGCCCGTTCGTAGCGGTGCACACCGTCTGGGCACAGCGGGAGGCCGAGCGCGGCGAGCGGGCGCGCCGCGGGCCTCCGTTCCGCTATGCCGATGCCGGGGGGTCTGCCGGGGTGGGGGCGTTGTCGGCCTTCAGGGCCTGCGCCTCGCTCTTGAGGATGCGCATGGACCTGCCCAGCGCTCGTGCGGTGTCCGGGAGCTTCTTCGAGCCGAACAGCACGACGACCACGATCGCCACGATCAGCAGGTGCCAGGGTTCCAGTCCGTTGCGGAGCATGACCGCCCTCTTCCTTCCAGCGACAGGTGCTGCCGTGCGCGACTGTACCGCCGGCCTCTGTCCGGGCTCTGCCCAGGTCCGTCGCCCTTTGTCGAAAAAAGACCGGCGCATTGGGGGAACTCGTCGCGGGCCGGGCGAGTTTTCACAGTGCTGTAGATGACAGAGGCACGACTACGCACACCTGGAGCACAGATGGCCCTGTGGGACCGCGTCAAGGAGTCCGCGTCGACGATGCAGACCCAGCTCGTGGCGAAGAAGAACGACCTGAAGAGCGGCGCCTTCCGCGACGCGAGTATGGCGATGTGCGCCCTGGTCGCGGCGGCGGACGGCAGCATCGACCCCGCGGAGCGGCAGCGCGTCGCCCAGCTCATCGCCACCAACGAGGTGCTGAAGAACTTCGACGCCACCGACCTGCAGCGCCGCTTCGACGAGAACCTGAACAAGCTGACCGCCGACTTCGCCTTCGGCAAGGTGAGCGTGCTCCAGGAGATCGCCAAGGCGAAGAAGAAGCCGGCCGAGGCGCGGGCCGTCATCCAGATCGGCATCGTCATCGGCGGCGCCGACGGCGACTTCGACAAGACCGAGCAGGCCGTGGTCCGCGAAGCGTGCTTCTCGCTCGACCTGCCGCCGCACGAGTTCGATCTCTGAGACCCGAGACCTGAGACCCGAGACCTGGTGTGGGGTCGGGGGGCCAGGGGGCCGGGAGGCCGGGTCCGGCGGCCCCTCCGGCCGCCTCGGCCTGTCCGGCACCCCGGCCGCCCCGGCGACGGCGGCCGGGCCGCGACCCGGCGACCCGGCTGACCCCGCCGTCCGGCCGTCACGGCTGACTTCACGGTCCGGTGACCCCGCCGTCCGGCCGACCCCACGGTCAGCTGACCCCGCGGCCCCGCCGACCCAGCCGTCCGGCCGCCGACCAGGCGCACCCGTCCCCCTGCGACCCCGGGCAGCACGGAGCGGCCGTACACAGCGCGGACCGGCCGTACGCAGGGCGGCGCGACCGTACGCAGGGCGGCGCGACCGTACGCAGGGCGGCGCGACCGTACGCAGGGCGGCGCGACCGTACGCAGGGCGGCGCGACCGTACGC